>JBIKPB010000110.1:0-5631 GCA_044357705.1 Formosimonas sp.
CCGATTGAAACATCGCGTGCATGACAAGGTTTTATCCTTTTCTTCATAAGGCATTGGCGCGTCAGTAAGGCACATGATTTCGAGCGTCGCATTGCCAAAAGCCTGTTTATAAAAATTCAATGCCGCTTCGCATTGGCCGTCGTTGAAATTCAAATAGGGTTCAAGTTTTGTACTCGTGGTTTACTCCTAAAGTGTTTGATTTTTACAACACATATCGTCATTTTTGACTGGTTTTTAAACAATAAGCCGATTTTTTCTTGCCGTCAATCGTAAATTGATGAACAATTCGAGCCATCTTACCGCTCCAAGATAACTACAAAAAATAAGCGGCTTTATCATCCGTCGAATCATTCTGGCTGCACAGCACACGTTTCACATTTTTGATAATCGCCAAATTAAAATAATTATTGCGTGATTTTTGAATCATTTTTTTACACTGCCTTATCAAGATAAGTGCAGCATTCGTTTATAAACGAAACTTTCATTAGATTTTAAAATACGCATTCTTAAATAAAGAGAATTGCTATGGCCATTCAAATAGAATTAACCAAGGCGCGTGTGCCGGTCAAAATTTGGACGACGGATGTCGATGCCAAAGCACTGGATCAATTGCTTAACGCCGCCGATTTACCGATTGTCGGACCGCACGTTGCGGCAATGCCTGACGTTCACGTGGGGATTGGCGCAACGGTCGGCTCGGTAATCCCGACTGCTAACGCCATTATTCCCGCCGCTGTTGGTGTTGATATTGGTTGCGGCATGAACGCTGTGCGTTTGTCGCTCAATGCGCGCGATTTACCGGACAACCTCAAGCCGATTCGTTCGGCGATTGAAAAAGCCGTGCCGGTTGGCTTTAACCAGCATGAGTTCAGCAAAGTCAAAGGCGCAGCGGTCGAGAAAGCCGCTCGTAAACTCAGCCCGCGACTCGATGCGATTATGCAAAAGCACACGGGCTTGACCAAAATGACCAAAGACTGGCAACGCCATTGGTTGTGCCAAGTCGGTACGCTTGGTGGGGGCAATCATTTCATTGAGATTTGTTTGGATGAGGCTGATCAGGTTTGGATTATGCTGCATTCGGGTTCGCGGGGTACGGGCAACATCATTGGGCGTTATTTTATCAATGCCGCTCAAGCTGATATGCGTCGCCATCAGTTGAGTCTGCCGACGGATCGGGATTTATGCTATTTCTCAGAAGGCTCAGAGTTGTTTGATGATTATGTTGAAGCGATGTATTGGGCGCAAGATTACGCGTTGATCAATCGTGCGGTCATGATGGAGGCAGTGATTGCGGCCTTGAAACCGCACGTGCCACCATTTACCGTGACATCGGAAGCGATCAATTGCCACCACAATTATGTGTCGGAAGAAACGCATTTTGGGCAGGATCTGTTCATCACGCGTAAAGGTGCGATTTCGGCGCAAGCCGGTCAGCTTGGGATTATCCCCGGCTCGATGGGTGCAAAATCCTTCATCGTGCGCGGCTTGGGCAACGAGCAGTCATTTTGCTCCTGTTCACACGGTGCGGGTCGAAAATTCAGCCGAACTGCTGCGAAAAAGCAATTCGATACGCATGATTTGGCTGAACAAACCGCAGGTGTTGAGTGTCGTAAGGATGAAGGCGTGGTGGATGAAATCCCATCCGCCTACAAAGATATTGACGTCGTGATGGCAAATCAAACCGATTTGGTCGAAGTCGTGCACACATTGAAACAAGTAGTTTGCATCAAAGGTTAAAATCACAACTGTTCTCGCTCAGGCGGGAATCCTGACAACGTTTATAAACGAGATTGAAACAACAGCCGCTCTATAAATGAATATGAAACAGCGGATTGATGGTCGTTGAGTTGTTAAGTGTTGTCTGGATTTCCGCTTGTGTGAACAATAGGGTGACGCAAAATATTCGGTGAATGTTGTTGTAAATGTTTGCCCTATCTACTTAAGGACATCTTATGAAGAAAAACAAAAAGCTGGTTATCCCTGTATCCATTCCGCGCAATCCATTCGTCGCTGCTGCCAAGTTGCGCAGTAATGCGGGTAGCCATCGTGCAAGCCGTAAGACTGAACGGCAACGTGCGGCGCGTGAGTTGAACCAAGCACTTAAAAATCCCGCTGATTCAGCGGGATTTTTATGGTTAAATCGCACGGTCAACCGTTGTTAGTTGGTCGATCGCTTTTGTATGCGTCGTGCTCGAAGACAGACGGGCAATAACCAAATGCTTTGTACCAATAAATAACCCGATGCGGCAAGAGCAACACCTAATAAAGGTAACCCCACAAACAAGGGCCAACCCATCGCCGTCAACCAATCCCAAGTGCCGCTAATCCATCCTTGTGATTGGGTCAATGCAGACATATTAGGTACTGGGTAATCACCGGGAATGACCCATCGACCCATTTGAAATGCGAGCATATACAAAGGTATGATCGTCAAGGCATTGCTGTATAACGTGGTGATGATCCCAATCAATGCATTGCCACGCCATTTGACACACATCAATACCGTCGCCGCCATTTGAATCGGACCCAGAGGCAATAGACCGCACAGCAAGCCAAACGCAACTCCTTTGGCGAGTGCATGACGGCCAAAATTTAGGACATCATGTTGGTCAATCCATGGGCGAATTTTAGTGCCGAAAGGGCCATTGAGTAATGCCATTGAGCGAGGCTCTAGGCCACGAAACCATCGTCTGATATTCATAAAATCGCTTTATTAGTACGGTGAACAGTGATGTTAGCCGTGTGATTGAGACCGTTTCTAACGCAAGCGAAACAAAAGGGTGGTTGGTTATCATCAAAATAAATTGCCATTGATCAATCATCGGCAAACTCATTTTTCTAAACCACGTCCCGTGTTCATGGTTAGGTTAAAAACGGCTTATGCGTATGTCAGGTCTTATATGTTTTTGTCCTTCGACTCTTCATTGATTTGCTCCTGCCAGAGTGAGGGTTCATGCACTTTTTTGCGACTGCTCCATACCGAGATCAACATCGAACTGGCAATTAATGATGCGGTCACCGCCAAAGCAATGCCAATCGGAATTTTATAGAAGTCGATCATCAACATTTTTGCGCCAATAAACACCAATACCAACGCCAAACCATAAGGCAACAAATGAAAACGATCGGCCAAATCAGCCAGCAAGAAATACAAAGCACGTAAACCTAAGATCGCAAAAATATTGGCCGTGAGCACAATAAATGGATCACTGGTAATCGCGAAAATAGCAGGAATGCTGTCTACCGCGAAAATCACATCGGTTGTACCAATCAAAATCAACACAATAAAAAGCGGCGTGTAATGTTTAATACCGTCAATCATCGTAACAAGCTTTTCACCATGAAACTGTGTGGTGATTTTGATGCGTTTTTTCAAAAACTTCAATACAGGGTTCATCTCGATGTCGGGATCTTTACCTGCTGCAAACCACATTTTGGCACCTGTGACGACCAAGAATGCGCCAAACACGTATAACAACCAGTGGAATTGAGCCAGCAACCATGCACCCGCGACAATCAAGATCGCGCGCAGAATGATCGCACCAATAATGCCGATGATCAATGCTCGTTTTTGCGACTCTGCCGGCACTGCAAAATAAGTAAAAATCATCAAAAAGACAAAGATGTTGTCGACCGAGAGACTTTTTTCAACCAAATAACCCGTGATGAATTGCATCGACACGGTATTGGCGATCTCGCGCCCTTGGCTGCCATCCAAATACCACCACAATAAAGCGACAAAAACAAAAGAGAGTGAAAACCACAGCACGCTCCACCATGCCGCTTCCTTCATTGTGACTTTATGCGCGCCTTGTTTTTCCATGACCAATAAATCCACTGCGATGGCGACGACGACAAAGACCGCAAAGCCCAGCCACATCCACCATGTTCCAATTGTTTCCATGATTAATTACCTCTTTTTATGATAAAAATGATGACGAGGCCAAAGATGCGGTGCTGAACGTAAATGCTGGATATAAAAAAAGACCCAGAACCGCACAACCACACCCGTGGCCAACAGTTCTAAGGTCTTGCTTACATTCACTGTTACGGTGAGTGCTTGCATGCCGGAAATAAACATCATTTCGTAATGACGACAATGCAATTAAGGAGCTACTCCCCAAAGAATGCAGCAATTATAGTAAAGCCGAGTCAAACAATCAACTGTTTTATGGTTGTTCGGCTCATTTGACCGTACATTGTCTCAGTGGTCATCTGCAAATACTGCTTAACGCTCAATGTTGTATTCAATCGTAACGACTACGCGTGCGAGTTTATGAATTGAACTTTTGTCATACGTCCCGCCGCTTGAGTCCTCGACTTGACCGTCGGCGGGCAGGATGTCAAATGTGCCTTGTGAGGCGGTGCGCATCGTGCCGACTTTGACATCGCCGTTTTTAGCGAACTCGATTGCACGGGCTTTGGCATTTTTGGTCGCCTCGCCGATCAGTTGCAGTTTGACTTCGTCAAGATTTCCGACCAAAAAGTCGACGGTATTGCTGTCGATGTTATGACCTTTGGCTTGATACTCGATGATTTTGGCTTGCGCTTCTTGTACTTTGACCAAATCATCCGTTTTGACATAGACCGTTTGGCTGCCGTTGAAGCCGCGTTGCACCTCAATCCGCTCTCCTTTCTCATTGCGTTCATCGACCATATTGGGTGCGACGTTTTCGACGGTGGTGCTCAGATTGTCTTTGTTAAAACCGTACTGGTTTAAGAATTTTTCCAATGCAGGGCGTTCAACCCGTAAATTATTGAGCGCCTCTTCAAACGTCTCGCCATGGGCGCGCACACTGATTTGCCATTCTGCGCGGGTTGATTCGACTGGTTGCTCTGCCAAACCTTTGACCGTGATGGTTTGCTTGGCCGAACCGATGTGCTTGGCTTGTGCACCAAAAATAAACGCGGCGGCTGACATGCCGACGGCGAGTGTGACGCCGAGGATGATCAGACCGCGTGAGAGTGATTTGTCCATGATGTGCTCCTAATATGAATTGATCCATTAACCCCAGTATTTACACTGAAATAGCCAAGTCGTTTTTCTCTTAAAAAATAATGCAATAAACTTACAGCAAAGTAGGCGTCGAAACAACAGTTGATCAGTCTGATATACGCGGGTTGGATGCCGCATGATAAAGGTTCGTCGTGGAGCTACCTCTCTCTGTTGTCGAGGGTCAATCTGTTGCCGGATGCCTCTCAGGAGCACCGAGGATTCTCCAGCCGTTACCTGCTTTGCTTTAAGCCCACTGCATTTTCGTATTCATTTCAATTTAACTTTACCGATGGTACTGCTTGCCCAACTGCCCAAATAAAGCCAAACAACTCACGCGCTAGAGCTACGCAAACCTGCACTTTCAACTTGCCACGCGCCTCAAGTGAACGATACCCGCACAATCGCTTCTGTGCTTTCCAAGAGATGTTTTGAATCTCTTGCGGTACGCGTTTCGCTCGACTTTGTATCACGACTGACTTGCGAGCAGGATGACGATGTGACTAAGCAGTCATTCGATTCTACCAGAACTCGCCGCACGTGACCATTTCCAGTATTGGTGATACCGCCTCGCCGTATACTGCTTCCGCTTGAATGCTCGCTCGGCACGAGTCCCAAGTAAGCCATGAGTTGCGGCG
>JBIKPB010000111.1:0-5622 GCA_044357705.1 Formosimonas sp.
TCAGGCTTTGCTTTTTTCTAAAAACTACGCATCGTTTTTTCGTGAACAAAAGACCCTGCGTTACTACGTCAATCCACTCAACCCAATTTATTCAGCGTTTAACTTTATCGGCTCAACCCAAAACAATGCCCCAACTGTCGTCTCGCCTTTGGGACAAGACGCACACACTCCCATTACAGATCTCGATCGCGAGTTAATTATTATTGTTGTTGGTGAAACAGCCCGCTGGGATCGTTTTTCACTGAACGGTTACAATCGCCCGACCAATCCATTGTTGGCACAAGAGAACGTCGTGAGTTTTAAAAACTTCACATCATGCGGCACAAGTACGGCTGTTTCTGTGCCTTGTATGTTCTCACCTTTCGGTCGTGCAGAATACACAAAGAGAAAATTCAAAGCCTCAGAAAACTTGCTCGATGTATTGTCACACGCAGGTGTGACTGTACTGTGGCGGGATAATAACTCAGACTCAAAAGGCGTTGCGGAGCGCAGTAAAAATGTTATTTATCAAGACTATAAAGAAGCCCCCAACAACACCATTTGTGATGTAGAGTGCCGCGATGAAGGCATGTTGGTCGGTCTACAACAGTTCATTGATCAGCATCCAACCGGTGATATCACTATCGTTTTACACCAAATGGGCAGTCACGGCCCTGCTTATTACAAGCGCTATCCTGCATCGTTTGAACAGTTCAAACCTGCTTGTCAAAATAACCTCTTAGAAAAATGCAGTTTGGAAGAAATTTCCAACGCTTATGACAACACGATTTTATATACCGACTATTTTTTGTCAAAAGTGATTCATTTGCTCAAAGCCAACACATCTAAATTTGAATCTGCCATGTTTTATGTCGGTGACCATGGTGAGTCTTTGGGTGAAAACGGTGTTTATTTACACGGTATGCCCTATGCCATCGCACCCGAAGCACAAACCCATGTCGGTGCAATCATGTGGCTGTCTGACAATTTCGTTGAAAGCTCAATGACACAACTGAAGGCAAAAGAGCATTTCACGTTTTCACAAGATAATTTTTTTCATACGGTTTTGGGCATGATGGAAATCGAATCTGAATCTTATAAGCCCGAGCTGGACATTTTAAAGGCAAAGAATTAAAACCATGTAAGTCAGCTTCTCCATGTATCCATCGCCCACAGCCGCGCAAGAGCGTTTTTGTTTTGGCGTTTGCTGTTTTTAAATTTAAATTACCACGTACTGCACCATGACTTACCTCATTTGCCGTGGTATGGCTTACGCCGTGTTTACTTGGCTTATTGAGCTGAGTATGTCGCACGTGCGCAAGGATTTGTATTATCGGGTTATACTGCGCTTGCTTACCAATATGCTTATCAGCCGGCGATTGAAGCGGTTCATCCATTTGAATCAACAACAGCCTCAATCTGCCCAACGACAGCATCGCTTAACCATTATAAAAGGAGTGGTCATGAGTTCATTATCATCTATCTTACATACCAAAAGTCATTTAATCGCCTTTAGTTTGGCGTTGGGCGCGAGTGCCGCCTTAGTCGCATGTGGTGCGAAACCCGATGTCAAACCTACGACAGACGCGATGGTCAACAAATCTTCAGCCGATGCAGTTCGGGTTGCCTCCAAGATTGATACCGAAGGCAGTTTATTAGGTAATATCATTTTGCAAGTGCTCAACGATAAAGGTATTCCGACCGTTGATAAAATCCAGCTCGGTACAACGCCCGTGGTTCGCGGTGCATTGGAGGCTGGAGAAATCGATATCTATCCTGAATACACGGGCAATGGTGCATTCATTCTCAAAGATGAAAAGAATCCTGTGTGGAAAAATGCTCAAGCAGGCTACGAATTGGTCAAAAAAATCGACTTAGAAAAAAATAAAATCGTTTGGTTGCAACCTTCACCCGCCAACAACACATGGTCGATCGCCCTTCGTCAAGACGTCGCTCAAGCCAATCAAATCAAATCTTTAGATGATTTGTCCAAATGGTTGCAAGCTGGGGGGCAATTCAAACTCGCCGCCTCCGCAGAATTTGTCGAGCGTCCCGATGCCTTGCCGAACTTTGAAAAAACCTATGGCTTTAAACTCAAACAAGACAATATTTTGACGCTTGCCGGTGGCGATACAACGGTCTTTATCAAAGCCGCTGCGGAACAAACATCGGGCGTTAATGCGGCTTTGGCGTATGCTACAGATGGTGCCATTTTATCGCTCGGTTTAGTGGTGTTGGACGATCCCAAAAGCGCACAGCCCATTTATGCGCCCGCCCCAACAGTCCGACAAGAAATTTTAAAAAAATACCCACAGATTGAAGAAGCTTTAAAGCCGGTATTCACCTCTTTGGATACAGCAACGTTACAAAAACTCAACGCGCAAATCGCCATTGAGGGGAAAGATGCAAAAGTCGTTGCTACTGAGTATCTAAAAAGCAAAAGCTTTATTAAATAATTAATGCACTAATGGGTTCATGATTCACTCATGAACCCATTATTTTTATGGGTTTTAATGAAAAATCGCGTGCTTCTTTTGCTCATTGTTGTGATGATCGGTAGCCTTGCCCTACCTTTCTTGAGCATCGCCCCTAATCGAATCGTCACCGCCAAAGGCATTGATTTTTTCGAGGTTTTGAAGGCCACACAATTATGGCCATTACTCACGCCGGTGATTGCGCTCATCGCTGTGTTGTTTCTCAAACCTGGCAAAAGCGTTTATATCCTGACCTTGATCGCTGCAACAGTTTTGCTTGGTAGTGGCTTTTATATTGCCGGTGACTATGCACAACAAGCCTCCCAAAACCAATCGCCCTTAGCACGCATTTCTTTCGGTGGCGGATTTTGGTTGCTGATCACTGCACTTTGGTTGATGGCAATCGATGCCATTGCCCGACTGACCTCATCAGCAGCTTATCGCAGTCTCTCATCAATGCTGGTACTTGTTCCAACCATTGCATTACTTGTGATCGGTCAATTGAAACACTTATCCATTCTTAAAGAATATGCCAACAACCAAGCGGTCTTTAACGATGCGCTCAGTCAACATGTTTTAATCATCGCCATCACACTCGGCTTAACACTTGCGATTGGCATTCCACTCGGTATTTTGGCGTATCAACGCGAGCATATCGGTGCTGTTGTGCTCAAGATTTTGAGTGTTGTACAAACCATTCCATCCATCGCACTATTTGGTTTATTGATCGCACCGTTAGCTGTTTTATCCACACGTTTTCCTGTGCTCGCTGATCTGGGTATCAAAGGCATCGGCGTTGCTCCGGCAGTGATTGCGCTCACGTTATACTCATTGTTGCCGATTGTCCGGTCAACTTTAGCCGGTCTGCAAAACGTCCCCACTTCAGTGATCGAAGCCGCTCGCGGCATGGGTTTAACGCAACAACAGATTTTATTAAAAGTGCAAACGCGCTTGGCTTTACCCGTTTTATTGTCGGGTTTACGCGTCACTACCGTACAAGCGGTCGGATTAACAGTGGTTGCAGCACTCATCGGTGCTGGTGGTTTTGGTGCGATTGTCTTTCGCGGATTGTCCGGTAGTGCGATCGACTTGGTACTGCTCGGTGTTATTCCCGTGGTGGCTTTAGCAATCTGTGCCGATGCGTTATTTAAAATTGCGGTGTCACTTTTAGAGAACAAAACATCATGATCCATTTCGAAAACGTCACCAAATTATTCAATGGTCGCCCCGTAATTAATGCGCTTGATTTGCACATCGAACGCAGCAAAATCACGGTATTGATCGGCCCATCCGGCTCCGGTAAGTCGACCACGCTGAAAATGGTCAATCGCCTGATCGAGCACGATAGCGGTCGCATCTTATTTGCCGGCGACGAAATCCGATCTTTTCAGCCCGAAGAATTACGCCGTCGCATGGGCTATGCGATTCAATCAACGGGATTATTTCCCCATTGGACCGTGGCGCAAAACATCGCCACCGTGCCGCAACTGCTCAAATGGGATCAAGCTCGCATTCATGCACGTGTCGACGAACTGCTCAACATGCTCAATCTTGATCCTGAACTTTATCGCAACCGTTATCCGCACCAACTTTCTGGCGGACAACAACAACGTATTGGCGTCGCGCGTGCAATGGCGGCGGATCCAGAGATTTTACTGATGGACGAACCTTTCGGTGCGCTTGATCCGGTCACCCGCGCCATTTTGCAAGAAGAAATACAACGCATTCATCGCTTGTCTGGCAAAACCATTTTGCTCGTCACACACGACATTGACGAAGCCTTGAGCCTTGCCGATCATCTGGTGTTGATGGACAAAGGGCATGTCGTTCAGCAAGGCACGCCTGCACAAATCTTGAGCCATCCGGCCAATGATTTCGTGCGTGACTTCATCGGCCGCAACGATTTAGGCATCAAAATGTTGTCGTTGCAAACCGTGGGGCAATGCATGCGCAGTTCTGTGCGATCAACAAACGCAAGCGAATTTGCAATTTCAGATCAGGCCTCACTTAAAGAAGCACTATCGAGTTTTGTCGCGCATGGCGTCGATGCTTTACCGGTGATCAATGCTGCCGCGCAACCTGTGGGTACTCTTCACCTTAACGACTTGGTGATGCATCATGATGCGCGTACTTAAAGCCCCTTTATTTTGGGTGATCGCCCTGCTTCTTGCTTTGACATTTGGCATGACTGCACTGACGCCGATCTTTCAAGCAGCATTTCCAACGCTTGATCGACCGATTTACGTGCAAGAAAGCTTTTGGAATCTCTTGCTTGCACACATCACGATTGTTGCCATTTCCAGCTTGATCTCAGCAATGATCGGCATTGCTTTGGGCTTATTCGTCACACGACCCAGCGGTGTCGAATTCAAACCTTTGGTCGATACAATCGTTGCGATTGGTCAAACCTTGCCGCCGGTTGCAGTGCTCGCAATTGCAGCACCGTTGATCGGTTTTGGCGTCATGCCGGCATTAATTGCATTGGCTTTGTATGGATTATTGCCAATTGTCGAGGCGACGATTGCGGGCTTCGGCTCTGTCTCGCCGGCGGCTAAAGAAGCCGCGATTGGCTTAGGGATGAATCGTGGTGAGTTACTGCATCGAGTTGAGTTTCCATTGGCTTGGCCGGTGATTTTATCGGGCATCCACACTTCTGTTACGATCAACATCGGCACTGCCGCAATCGCTTCAACAGTCGGTGCCAAAACTTTGGGCACACCAATTATCGTCGGTTTGACCGGATACAATACCGCCTATGTGATTCAGGGTGCATTGATTGTCGGGTTACTGGCAATCGCAGTCGATATGCTTTTAGCACCGAAAAAAACGTTGTAAAAAAAGCTCGGTATTAAACCGAGCTTTTTATTGAGGATTTAACCCACACCATTACAGGTCTACTGAGTCAATCACCGCATACGCTGAGTGATTGTGAATCGACTCAAAATTCTCAGCCTCAACACTAAATGCAGCGGCATACGGCTGTACTTTCAACACACCGGCAACATCGCGCACCAAATCCTCGACAAACTTTGGATTATCGTACGCACGTTCCGTCACATATTTTTCATCAGGACGCTTGAGCAGGCCATACAACTCACACGAGCCTTGCGCTTCGATAGCAGCAATCAAGGCGTGCAAATCAAACTGCGCTGCTTGATCATTCAACGTG
>JBIKPB010000112.1:0-5596 GCA_044357705.1 Formosimonas sp.
TCGCCTTTGATGAAGCGATCGGATAAAAACATTTCTTTGACCGGATCGTAGTACTGCTCGATTTCGCGTTCGGCAATCAAACCGTTTTTTTGCAACTCAAGATAAATTTGACTGGCCAACTCTTTATTTTCAGGCGAGTCAGTAGTGTAGTAATTATCGAACGAAATGCCAAATGCATCGAAGTCTCGCTTGTGTTCTTTCCACACATTGTCAATCAGCTGCTTTGGTGTCAAACCTTCTTTTTCCGCACGCAGCATGATCGGCGTGCCGTGTGTATCGTCTGCGCCGACGTAGTATACTTCGTGCTGATTGAGTTTGAGATAACGCACCCACACGTCGGTCTGAATATATTCGACCAAGTGGCCGATGTGGATTTGACCATTGGCGTAAGGTAAGGCTGAAGTAACGAGAATTTGGCGTTTATTAGACATAAATAATTAACTTTTAATGAATAGCGAAGATACAGCAAACCGCGATTTTACCACAGGGTACACAGCATGAATCAGCAAGAATTGCAGCACGTTTTAGAGGGAATTTTGATTGAGCCTGACAACACATTGACTCTGGGAAAAGTGCGCGCCGTCAAAAATATCACCAACAACGGAATTCAGGTTGAACTGCCCTACGCTTGCAGTAGCCAACATGCTGATTTAAAAACACGCATCCATGCCGCAATCGGTACGTCGTTTGAGATCAACATCACGACTAAAATCGCAGCTCATATGGTTCAAGCCGGCTTATCTGTACTACCGAATGTCAAAAACGTCATTGCCGTCGCATCGGGTAAAGGCGGCGTCGGTAAAAGTACGACTGCGGTCAACATCGCGCTCGCACTCGCGTATGAGGGAGCCAAAGTCGGTCTGCTCGATGCAGACATTTACGGCCCCTCGGTACCGCTATTGTTGAACCTATCCGGCAAACCTGAACTCGATGCAAGCGAAAAAATGATTCCGCACACACGCTATGGTGTCGAGGCCAACTCGATCGGATTTTTGATTGATGTCGACTCACCGGCTGCTTGGCGAGGCCCGATGGTGTCGCAAGCTTTACAGCAACTGTTTAACCAAACCGCTTGGGGTGACCTAGATTATCTGATCATAGACATGCCACCGGGTACCGGCGATATTCAACTCACACTGTCGCAAAAAATTCCGGTCACCGGCGCAGTCATCGTCACCACGCCGCAAGACTTGGCACTGCTTGATGCGCGCAAAGGTTTAAAAATGTTTGAGAAGACCAATATACCCGTACTTGGCATTGTGGAAAACATGGCACTGCACATTTGCTCTAACTGTGGCCATGAAGAAGCGATTTTTGGTCAAGGCGGCGCAGCGAAAATGAGCACAGATTTTGGTGTGACGGTGCTCGGTCAATTGCCATTATCAATCGATATTCGCACCGCTGCCGACAGCGGTCAGCCGAGCGTTGCAGCCGATGCCAACAGCGCACATGCGCAACACTACCGCTCAATCGCACGCAAAATGAGCGCAGCCGTAGCGTTATTGCCTAAAGATTTGAGTCATAAATTCAAAGTGACAACCGTTTAAATGTAAACGTTTAGATTTTTCAATGACGTCAAACCCGCTCATATTGAGCGGGTTTGACCTTTGATCACTCACATATCAAAAAAATTCGCGCAACTTATTTAACTTGATGAAAAATAAACGCTGCATTCGTCCTACCTGCTGTCCAACCGCAAGTTGAATATTTAAATGTGCTATCGCCTCTAAATAGCGCGCATTAATTAAGCCACCCGTATCGACAGGTGCAAATCCAACGCTTTTTGCCAACGCCATCACCACATTTTTTGACTCTTGCTGGTCACCCGCGACAAATGCACTGATGCGCTGTCCGTCACGATTGATCAATTCAGCCTGCATTACATCAGCAAAAATCGTGTTGAACGCTTTAACCACATGCGCGCTAGGTACAGTACGTGCGATCTCCTCACAAGCAGAGTTGTCTTGCCCCAAAAGCATCGGTGACCAATCGGCGTTCAAGGGGTTAGTCAAATCAATAACGATTTTGTCCTTTAGTAATGGTGCCAACTCAGACAATACCGCTAAAGCCGCTTGATAGGGGATCGCAATTGCCAAAACATCAACTTTTGCCGCAACCGATGCGTAATCCGCTTGCGCATAAGGAATAGGCGTTTCGTTACTCTGCTCACGCACACCAACCGTGACCTCATAACCCGCATCAGCGAACAATTTAGCTAATTTTTGACCCACGTTGCCATAACCTAGAATACCGATTTTCATAAAAACTCCTTTTTTGACTATCTACTACAAGATAGATAGATTGCTTTAAAAAAATGGCTTGAAGACAAGCCTTAGTTATTAAATCCAGACTGAACTCAATTGAAATGTTTGCTTTTTATAAAACCATAAATTCAAAAGCCTTTAAAAAGCAAACCTTACCAACACGTTACTGCGCCACCAGCAAAACCTCCAACATCGCCGCACTTTGTTGCAATCTTTGCGACCCACCAAACAAACGAGCAGTCATTAAGCTACCTTCTAACGCCGCCAAAATCATGGCCGCCAACTCATTCGGTTCGTTTGCGAAAGCAAAAGCCTGCGCATCACGGCCCGCTTGTAAAAAAACGGTCAACCAATCCTCAACCACGCTGAAAAATCGCAACACCTCTGCCTTCAACTCAGGCGTTAAAGTCTCAACAGCGCTACCAAACATCCCCGCCAGACACAATTGATCACCCGTCGCCGCTGTGCGGTCAAACACACCGACAAAAGCACGAAACTGCTCAATGTGTGAAGCTTGGCTGGCTTGAATCTCTGCCATTGTCGTCATCATGGCTGCAGTATATTCCTGCATCAACGCGACGCCCAAGTCGTCTTTGGTGGGAAAATGGTAATGAATACTGGATGTTTTAATACCGACCTCATGAGCTAAATCACGATAACTGAACGCATTAAAACCACGCGTTTGCGCAAGCTGCATTGCAACTTGCATGACTTTGGTACGGTTATCGGTTGATGTATTCATGGGCGACATCTTACCTACCTTCAAGTAGATAGTCAATTGTTTTTTGCATTTCTTTTTGCTTTATGGATTGATCGCCGCGCGCACCATCGACTCAGTCAACTGCGCGTTACACAACTCGATAAACTTGTACGCATAACCCCGTAAATAGTGCCCTTGGCGCACGGCAATGTGCGTGGTATTTTCGGCAAATAAATGTGCTGAGTCGAGCAAGCGCAAACTCGAATCTTTATCACTGTTGTACGCCATCGACGCGAGAATGCCAATACCCAAACCGAGCTCGGCGTAGGTTTTAATCACGTCCGAGTCGAGCGCGCTCATGACAATGTCAGGATCCAAGCCCGCTTTTTTAAAGGTTTTGTCGATCAAACCACGACCGGTAAATCCTTCGTGGTAGGTGACGATCGGATATTGGGCAATCGCGTCGAGCGTGAGCGGTTTGACTTGCTCTAATGGATGATCTTTCGGTACCAGCACCGCATGGTGCCAGTTGTAATACATAAAAGTCGTCAGCTCGGAAATATCTGCCACCCCTTCAGTCGCCACGCCAATATCGGCACGACCATCGAGCAGTAATTGCACGATTTCGTCAGGGCTGCCTTGCAATAGTTTAAGGTGGACTTTCGGAAAAGCTTGTTTAAATTGCGTCACGACATGCGGCAAGGCATAACGCGATTGCGTGTGCGTCGTGGCGACGGTGAGCTGGCCTTCGTCGCGGCGCGTGTATTGATCGGCGAGATTTTTGATGTTTTTTGCATCAAGCAACATACGCTCAACGATGCAGAGCAACTCTTGACCGGGATCGGTCAAGCCGAGCAGCCGCTTGCCTTTACGGATGAATAACGCCACACCCAGCTCATCTTCTAAATCCTTAATGTGTTTGGACACACCCGATTGCGAAGTAAACAACGCATTCGCCACTTCGGTCAAGTTGAAGTTGCAGCGCACGGTTTCGCGGATGATGCGCAGTTGCTGAAAATTCATCGTTGTCTCCCAATCTTTTAATTTAGTGATGCCATTTAGTGATGCCAATTAAATTTGGCTTTGTAAAATCGCTTTGGTCGAGTCAGTTTTTTCAAACACTTTCAAATGCGACGGTACCACGACGACTTCTTGTCCATCTTGCAAGCCTTGTTCCAAAATACGCTCACGCGTGGTTTCGACTTCAAAATGTTGACCGATCGCACCGTTCAAACCATCCAACTCGACTTTTGCCGTCACGCCAAACGACAAGATGCGGCTGACGCGCGCGTGGATGCCTTCAGTATTACTCAAATCGGTGATGATTTCCAACTCATGCGGACGGGCAAATGCAACGACTTCCGCACCATGTTCAAAATCATGCGGTTCGTGCGGCAACACATCTTCGCCGACGCGCACGGCTTCGCCCTCAACGCGACCATGAAAGAAATTCACGGAACCCAAAAAGCCATAAACAAATGGCGTCGCCGGATGACGATAAACTTCTTCCGGTGTACCAATTTGCTCAACATGACCGTGATCCATCAAAACCACGCGGTCGGCCACTTCCAACGCCTCCTCTTGATCATGTGTGACAAAGATTGACGTGATGTGCAAATCATCGTGCAAACGACGCAACCAGCGGCGCAACTCTTTACGAACTTTCGCATCCAATGCACCAAATGGCTCGTCAAGCAACAACACGCGCGGCTCTACCGCCAATGCACGCGCCAAAGCAATACGCTGGCGTTGACCACCGGACAATTGCGTAGGCAAGCGATCGGCAAGCCAGTCGAGCTGTACGAGATTGAGTAAATCATGGACTTTTTCTTTGATGACTTTTTCGGATGGGCGTTGTGCTTTCGGTTTCATGCGCATGCCGAATGCAACGTTATCAAAAACGGTCATGTGGCGGAATAATGCGTAATGCTGGAAGACAAAACCAACTTGACGTTCGCGCACATGCGTGTCGGATGCATCTTCACCTTCCAGCAACACTTGCCCAGAATCCGGTGAATCCAAACCGGCGATGATGCGCAACAAAGTCGTTTTACCGCAACCCGATGGCCCCAATAAGGCGACCAGCTCACCCGATGGAAAATCGAGGGAAATATTGTCCAACGCGATAAAATCGCCATAACGTTTTTGAATGTTTTTAACTTGAATACTCATAAAATCAATTCCAAAAAAGTGAACCCCTGATTTTCCAGAGTTCTATTAATATTTGATTTTTCTTCAAGTTTTGTCTGGGAAACCCTGACAAAACTTCTAAAATGCACCGCGAAAAAAGTAGGTTACTTTTTTCAAATAGATTACGTTGGTTTTTCCATACTGAGCTCACCCATCGAATGATCGACTTTATGCTCGACCCATGTTTTGATGCCCAGTGTGATCAGCGCCAAGAAAGCCAATAAAGAAGCCACTGCAAACGCCGCCGCAAACTGATATTCAGAATACAAAATCTCAACATGCAACGGCAAAGTATTGGTTTGTCCGCGAATGTGACCTGACACCACAGATACCGCGCCAAATTCACCCATCGCGCGCGCATTACACAAAATCACGCCATACAATAGACCCCATTTGACATTTGGCAAGGTTACATGCCAAAAAGTTTGCCAACCGTTGGCTC
>JBIKPB010000114.1:0-5551 GCA_044357705.1 Formosimonas sp.
CTCTCATGTCGTTAATGCAAATGGCGAAAACCACGGCGGCATTGACGTTACTCGCTAACAAACGCTTGCCGTTTATCAGCGTTTTGACCGATCCGACGATGGGCGGTGTTTCCGCTAGCTTTGCGTTTTTGGGGGACGTGGTCATGGCTGAACCTAAAGCCCTGATCGGCTTCGCCGGTCCACGCGTGATTGAACAAACCGTGCGCGAAAAGCTGCCGGAAGGCTTCCAGCGCTCCGAGTTCTTGCTCGAAAAAGGTGCGTTGGACATGATCGTCAATCGTTTGGAAATGCGCGAAGAAATCGCGCGGGTGATTGCGCTGCTCAGACGACAGTCGGATGCGGCCTTTAACTGACCCTGATGAATTGCCGTGAAATTTCGCGGCAATTTGTATTTGTGCTCTCGAAAAATGAATTAATTTTATGACATTCTCTTCAAATCGTTTATCAGAATGGCTCGAACATCTCGAAGTCGCTCATATCAAAGCAATTGATTTGGGTTTGGATCGTGTTTTGACCGTGAAAAATCGTCTGATGGCGAATCACGTTTTAACCTTAAGTTATCCGATCATTACGGTGGGGGGTACCAATGGTAAAGGATCAACCTGTGCGTTTTTAGAACAAATGCTGTTGGCAGCCGGTTATAAAGTTGGTTGCCATACGTCGCCACATATCATTGAGTTTACTGAGCGTGCACGCTTTAAGGGCTTGGAGGCGATGGAAGCGCAGCTTTTGCCGTTTTTTGAGCAGATTGAGGCCGCTTGTCAGCAATCCCCTGCGGTATCACTTTCTTATTTTGAGTTCACTTTACTGGCGATTTTAGCGTGGTTTGATGCACAAAATCCCGATGTTGTTGTGCTTGAGGTCGGTTTGGGTGGGCGTTTGGATGCGGTTAATGCGTTTGATGCTGCAGCGTCTATCGTGACCAATATCGATATTGATCACGTTGGTTTTTTGGGTGATACGCGCGAAGCGATTGGGTTTGAAAAAGCTGGGATTTATCGCGCGGGGCGACCGGCGATTTGCGCGGATGCGAATCCACCCAAGCGTTTGATCGCACACGCCGAACAACTCGGCGCGTCATTGAAGTTAATCAATCGTGATTTTTCGTATTCGATTGTTCAAGATGATCAGCGCAAACAATGGCGCTTTAAGGGTGAACACACAACACGCAACAGTCTGGCGATGCCAGCAATGCGTGGCGATTATCAGTTGGCGAATGCAAGTGCGGCTTTGGCGGCACTCGATGCGTTATACGATGTATTGCCTGTTCCGCAGCAGGCGGTGCGTTTGGGTTTGGCCAATGCAATCGTGCGGGCGCGTTTTCAGGTATTGCCGGGTCAGCCGGTAACTATTTTGGATGTGGCGCACAACCCGCATGCTGCAAGCGTTTTGGCTAAAAACCTCAACCAGATGGGTTATGCGCCTTATACCCATGCGGTATTTGGTGCAATGGCTGATAAAGACATTTTGGGCGTAATGAAAATTATGTTGCCGCAGATTGATCATTGGCATTTGTGCGCTTTGCCGATTGAGCGTGCCGCTTCTTCAACCAAATTGCATGAGATTTTGCTCGAATCAGGCTTTGTGGCCGATGAACATCACAGCGTTATGGAGCACGACTCAGTTGCAAAAGCGTTAACGCATTTAGCCACGACCGCAGCTGCCAATGATAGAATAGCGGTGTTTGGCTCATTTGTGACGATAGAGCAGGCCATCGTCAATCAACAAAAGTAAAAAGCCATTTTTTGGTTTAAATTCGTCATTTTGAATGGCAAAGCTTTACAAAATTGAGCAAAAACCAATGAAACCGTATCAGAGCCAACGGCTTAGGACGATATTCAAACGGCGGGCATAGGTACCTTGATTGAGGGATCAGTTGTCCGCCTTACATTTTGATTGAAAATTTATGTGGTTTAACAAAAAAGACAAAACCGACGAATCCACGCCACGTGCAACCAGCCGCAATGGTCGAACGGGCGATATGCGCAGTGAACTGGGATTGGGTGGTGGCAATGATTACACGCAAAATAATTCGGCGCAGCCTCGTGCGACGCGCCGAATTGGTGCCAACAAAGCGGTGACACAAGATGCTGCGGGCAACACCTATAACGAAGATGTTTTGTTGCATGATCTAAAAGTGCGCGCTCGTCGTCGTTTGATTGGGGCATTGGTTTTATTGGCGGCGGCATTCGTTATTTTGCCGTGGATTTTTGATGACAATCGCAAACAGACCGCACCTGTAGTGACCGTGTCGGTACCTGAGCAAAAGATTCAGTTTGAAGTTCAAAACCCACGGGTGGCAGCCGCTACAAGCGCGAGTGCTGATAATCTTAAACCGGTGACTCCTGAAAAAATGACCGATGCAGCAGCTAAATCTAAAGCGGAAGAAAAAGTGGCGGACAAACCTGCTGAGGTACCAAAAGCAGCTAAATTTGTGGTGCATATTGGTGTGGTATCCAACAAAGCGGATTTGGATGCATTGAGCAAGCGTCTCGCTGCTAAAGGCGTAAAGCCCGTTACTGAGGTGGTTAAGGTAGGGGGCGAAAGTAAAACTCGTGTTCGTTTAGGACCTTTTGACAGTCAAGCTTCAGCGCAGGCGGTGGCAGATAAGGTCAAAGGCGCAGCAAAGAATCCAGTCGTGCTTGAAGTAAAATAAAATTTAAAGAATGACGGTGCGAGATGATCGGCCGTCATTTTTATTTGTAGCATTTGGAATGAGTGGGTTTGTTAATCGTCTGGAGGCATATTCAGATTGAATGATAAGTCATCGGATCAGATCGTTCAAAAATCAGTATTTAAAATTGTCTAAGAGGTTTTATATGTGCGGTGTCATTGGCGTAGTCGCTACTTCTCCTGTTAATCAACTCATTTACGATGCTTTGTTACTTTTGCAGCATCGCGGCCAAGATGCTGCGGGTATGGTCACTGCAAACAACAAGCGGTTTTTTATGCACAAAAATAAAGGTATGGTGCGTGAAGTTTTTCGTACGCGCAATATGCGTGATTTGCTCGGCAATGCGGGTATTGGGCATGTACGTTATCCGACTGCGGGTAATGTCGACTCACTTGAAGAAGCGCAACCGTTTTATGTCAACGCACCTTACGGGATTGTCTTGGCACACAATGGCAACTTGACTAATACAGATGATGTGCGCGATGTGTTGTTCAACCTTGATAAACGCCACATCAATACTGGCTCGGATTCTGAGGCGTTGCTCAATGTGTTGGCGCACGAGTTGGACCACGCCATCAAGCACTCCGATGATTTGACCCCAGATGTATTTTTTGATGCGATGACTCAAGTCAATAAACGAGTTCGCGGAGCCTATGCGTGCGTCGGTATGGTGGCACGCCGTGGTTTGTTTGGTTTTCGAGATTTAAACGGCATTCGTCCATTGGTTTTGGGTGAAAAAATTGATGAAGAGGGCAATGTGCAGTATATGCTCGCTTCAGAGTCGGTTGCACTTGAAGGTGTTGGCTTTAGAACGGTGCGGGATATTGCTCCGGGTGAAGCGATTTGGATTGGTTTTGACGGTACGATTGCCAGCCGTATTTGTGTGCCTGAAGGCATGACTGCGCAGTTGATTCCGTGTCTCTTTGAGTACGTTTACTTTGCTCGTCCCGATTCGACGATGGATGGTACATCGATTTATGCGGCACGTCTTGCAATGGGCGAGACTTTGGCCGATAAGATTCTTGAGGTCATGGATATTAAGGACATCGATGTGGTTATGCCGATTCCAGATACTTCACGCCCATGCGCGATGCAATTGGCGATGAAACTGGGCTTACCGTATCGTGAGGGGTTCATCAAAAACCGTTACATTGGCCGTACTTTTATTATGCCTGGTCAAGAAACACGTAAAAAATCCGTGCGTCAAAAGCTCACACCGATGCCGAGTGAGTTCAAAGGTAAAAATGTACTGCTGGTTGACGATTCGATCGTTCGCGGTACGACCAGCCAAGAGATCGTTGCCTTGGCGCGTGAGTCCGGTGCCAACAAAGTTTATTTCGCATCCGCTGCACCTGCGGTCAAATTCCCTAATGTTTACGGCATTGACATGCCGACGCGAACGGAGTTGATCGCACACAATAAAACCCCTGATGAAGTGGGGCAAACCATTACGGCGGACAAAGTTATTTACCAAGATTTAGAGGCTTTGGAACAGTCGGTTCAACGCAGCAGTGAAGGGCGTTTGAGTCAGTTTGATGCTTCGTGCTTTAATGGCGTTTACATCACCGGTGATATTGATACCGCTTATCTGGATGCACTTGAATGCGGTAAAAAAGAAGCGAAAGCCGCCGCAGATTTGCTCAAAGTGGGTGGAGATGACGAGCAATAATTTCCATGTTGCTGCATTTAATCAGTCACGCTTAATTCGATAGAAATATTATGAAAAATCTTCATCCTCAAACTCAACTTTTGCACTCTGATCGTAAATTCGGTACCGAACATGCGGCAAGTCACAAGCCGATTCATAAAAGCGTGCAATGGGCGTATGAGTCTGCACAGGACATTGCCGATACTTTTCAAAACAAACGCTCGGGGTACACCTACGCGCGTGGTGGCAACCCTACGGCGGCAGCTTTAGATGCGCAACTGAGTTTGCTTGAGGGTGGTGTGGGTACCGTGACTTTTGCAACCGGTATGGCTGCGATTGCAACGGTGGTTTTGGCATTGCTCAAAGCCGGCGATCATTTGGTCGCCAGTCAATATTTGTTTGGCAATACCACAAGCTTGTTTACAACCTTGGCTGCGCATGGTATTTCGATTAGCTATGCCGACCCGACTGATGCCAAATCCATCGCACAAGCGATTCAACCCAATACACGTATGGTTTTTGTCGAAACTATTGCCAACCCACGCACACAAGTATCCGATTTAAAGGGCATTGGTGAAATTTGTGCCCAGCATGGCTTGGTGTACGTGGTGGACAATACGATGGCAACACCTGCGCTTGTGTGTGCTAAAGATTACGGAGCTTCAATTGTGATGAACTCTTTGAGCAAATCACTTTCGGGGCACGGTGCGGTGCTCGGTGGTTCGTTGACCGATACCGGTTTGTTTGACTGGTCGAGTTATCCGAATATTTTTGAAGGCTATCGCATAGGCGAGTCTAAAAACTGGGGCTTATTACAGTTGCGCAAGAAAGGCTTACGCGATATTGGCGGCGCGTTGTCGGCAGATTCCGCGCAGCAGATTGCGTTGGGTTTGGAGACGTTTTTTCTGCGCATTGAACGTGCCTGTAGCAACGCCTTAAAATTAGCCCAATGGCTGGCGCAACATCCGGTTGTTGAGTCTGTCGATTATCCAGGGCTGTCGACTCATCCACAACATGAGCGAGCGCTTGAAATGTTTGGTCGCAACGGTTTTGGCACGATGCTTTCATTCACACTTAAAGAGTCGGCCAAAAATCCTTTTGCGGTGTTGGATTCACTTCAGTTCATCATGATGTCGACGGGTTTGGGCGACAATCGAACCATGACTTTACCTGTCACGCAAACGATTTATGCGGAGATGACGCCTGAGCGTCGTGCGGAATGGGGTATT
>JBIKPB010000157.1:0-4439 GCA_044357705.1 Formosimonas sp.
GAGCACCCGAGGCGATTGCATCGACCAAAGGTAGTTTGGTTGGTTGAGTTTAAGTCGGTTTTTAGGAGCTTGGGTTTGTAAATGACGCATACCCATGCGTAACATTTTCAAATCCAATATTGGGTTTTAATTTTTGATCGATAACATGGATGCACTCAAAACCTTCATCGCCTTGCTCGCGTTGATCAATCCACTCGGTGTGTTGCCAATGTTCATCAGCTTGACTCAAGGTCACACCGCGAAGGAAAAACAACGCACGATTCGCACCGCGGCATTGACCGTAATTGCAGTGGTAACTGTATGTGCATTGTTGGGTGAGCAAATTATCGCATTTTTCGGCATCTCGACCGCGTCGTTACAAGTGGCGGGTGGTTTGTTGATTTTATTGATGTCGTTGTCGATGTTGAATGCGCAAATGGGTGGTGCACGCACCACGGTCGAGGAGCAAGACGAAGCTGAAAACAAGGCGACACTGGGTGTCGTGCCGCTGGGGATTCCTTTACTGACGGGGCCCGGTGCGATTTCCACCGTGATTGTTTACGCCAATAAAGCGCATGGCGCTCAGGATTACGCAGTCATCATCGGTTGTGGCGTGGTGCTCGCGGCGTTGGTATGGTTGACGTTACAACTCGCGCAGCCGATTAACCGCATCATGGGGCGTTCGGGAATTAACATCGCGACGCGGATTATGGGTTTGTTGGTCGCGGCGGTGGCGGTTGAGTTCATTGTAGAGGGTTTAAAAACCATGCTGCCGGCATTGGGTGGACACTAATTTATGACAACAATTGCAATTTTAGATTACGGCATGGGCAATCTGCGCTCAGTAGCGCAAGCGATGCGCACTGCAGCACCTGAGGTCAATGTGATTATTACCGATTCGCCGGATGACGTACGCGCAGCGGATAAATTGATCTTGCCGGGTCAAGGCGCGATGCCCGATTGTATGGCAAATTTACGTGCCAGCGGATTGCTGGAGGCTTTGAGTGAGGGTGCGAAAATCAAGCCTTTGCTTGGCGTGTGTGTGGGCGAACAAATGTTGTTCGGTGATGCAGAAGAAGGTAATTCGCAAGGTTTGGGTTGGCTTGAAGGTTCGGTCGTGCGTTTTCGTATGGACGGTGCAGTTGATGCAAATGGTGCGAAACTCAAAGTGCCGCACATGGGCTGGAATCGCGTGCGTCAAACGCTCGAACATGCGCTTTGGCATGGCGTGCCAAATAATGCTTATTTTTATTTTGTGCACAGTTATTATGTCGATTGTCCATCTGAATTGTCAGTGGGCGCTTCGACTTATGGTGTCGATTTCACCTGCGCCGTGGCGCAAGACAATATCTTTGCGACGCAATTTCACCCTGAAAAAAGCGGTGCCGTTGGTTTGCAGGTGTATCGCAATTTTGCTGCATGGAAACCATAAGTTGATTTCTCGCAAACAGGCTCTGATTTAAAGTAATTTAGATGTCAGCCGTTGTGGGTTCAAATCATTTTACGTTGTATTTTTTAACCGATTGAGAAAGTGTTGACCATGTTGTTGATTCCAGCCATTGATTTAAAAGACGGCCAATGCGTGCGCTTGCAGCAAGGCGAGATGGATCGTGTGACGGTTTTTTCGGATGCGCCTGAGCAAATGGCTGCGCATTGGGTTGCGCAAGGTGCGCGTCGCTTGCACTTGGTCGATTTGAATGGCGCGTTTGCTGGCAAACCAGTCAACAATGCTGCGATCAACGCGATTTTAGCTGAGGTTGGCGATGAAATCCCGGTGCAAATTGGGGGGGGTATTCGCGACCTTGAAACGATTGAGCGTTACCTCGATATGGGTGTTACTTACGTCATCATCGGTACAGCTGCAGTGAAAAATCCGGGCTTTTTGCAAGATGCCTGTGTTGAGTTTCCGGGTCACATCATCGTTGGTTTGGATGCGAAAGAGGGCAAAGCCGCGACCGACGGTTGGAGCAAAATCACCGCTCATGACGTGACGGATTTAGCGAGAAAATTTGAAGACTATGGCGTTAACAGTATCATTTACACCGACATAGGCCGTGATGGCATGTTGCAAGGCATCAACATCGACGCGACGGTCAAGTTGGCTCAGGCTTCGACGATTCCAGTCATTGCTTCAGGTGGTTTAACTAACTTTGCGGATATTGATGCATTGTGCGGTGTGACCTCTGAAGGTGTTGAGGGTGTCATTTGTGGCCGCGCGATTTATTCGGGTGATTTGGATTTTGCCGCGGCACAACGACGCGCGTATGAATTATTGGCATTCGCTTAATTTTTTGGAATGGCTGCTACTTCAATCGTTGAATACACTTGAAGCCTTGTGGTTTTGATCTTGTTGAAAATGCTTTTATTTAATCAATCAGATTTTATTTTTGAATCGTTTTTATGTTAACCAAACGCATTATCCCTTGCTTGGATGTCAAAGACGGTCGCGTCGTTAAAGGCGTTAATTTCGTCGGTTTGCGCGATGCCGGAGATCCGGTCGAGATTGCTAAACGTTACGACACTCAAGGCGCGGACGAGATTACGTTTCTCGACATTACTGCGACCTCGGACAATCGCGATTTGATTTTACCGATCATCGAAGCGGTTGCTGATCAGGTGTTTATTCCGTTGACTGTGGGCGGTGGCGTGCGTGCCGTTGCCGATGTGCGTCGTTTGTTGAATGCCGGTGCAGATAAGGTCGGGATCAATTCGGCGGCAGTAAGCAATCCGCAGCTGGTGGCAGATTCGGCGAATAAATACGGCTCGCAATGTATTGTGGTGGCGATTGATGCCAAGCGCGTTTCAGTTGAGGGCGAGGTGCCACGTTGGGAAATTTTTACCCACGGCGGTCGTACCCCAACCGGCATTGACGCGATCGAGTGGGCGATAAAAATGAATCAACTTGGCGCGGGCGAGATTTTATTAACCAGCATGGATCGGGACGGAACGCGTAGTGGTTTTGATTTGCAATTGACTCGTGCAGTGTCAGATGCGGTGAGTATTCCGGTGATTGCGTCAGGTGGTGTCGGTAGTTTGCAGGACTTGGCGGACGGGATTTTGCACGGTCACGCCGATGCGGTATTGGCTGCGAGTATTTTTCATTTTGGTCAACATACTGTCGGTGAGGCGAAGCAGCTGATGAGTGCGCAAGGCATTGCGATTCGTTTGTGAGGCAACTGATGGTGTATTGTCGTAGGTGAGCCGTAAATTTATAACTCATTGATAAACAGGCGTAAAATGGCAGAGGCAACATCGGAAATATTTTCACGCATCCGTTGGGATGACAAGGGCTTAGTGCCGGTTATTACGCAAGAGTACGGCACCGGTAAAATCTTGATGTTTGCATGGATGAATCGCGAAGCGTTGGAGAAAACTTTAGAGCTCAAACGCGCCGTTTATTTTTCGCGTTCACGCAAAAAATTGTGGTTTAAAGGTGAAGAATCCGGCCATGTACAGTACGTCAAAGACGTGCGTATTGATTGCGATCAGGATGTCGTGCTGTTGCAAGTCGAGCAGGTTGGCGGGATCGCCTGTCATACTGGACGACACAATTGCTTTTTTGAACAGTATAATTTTGAGGCACAAGAGTGGCGGGTGGTTGAGCCTGTGTTGAAAGATCCCGACAGTATCTATAAGTGAAAATGGCATTATGAAAACAGTTGAAAGTATCTTGCAAGAGTTGTGGCAGGTCATCGAGTCTCGTAAAAAGGGCAATCCCGAAACATCGTATGTCTCGCGTTTGTTTGCCAAGGGTGACGACAGTATTTTAAAAAAATTGGGTGAAGAATGCGTAGAGGTGATCATCGCCAGTAAAGGTGGTAACGCCAATAACGTCATTTATGAATCGGCGGATCTGCTTTTTCATTTAATGGTCATGTTGTCGAGTTATAATTTGACTCTAGATGAAGTTATTGTCGAGTTGGGGCGTCGTGAAGGGCTGTCGGGTTTGGTTGAAAAAGCCTCGCGCAATGAATTGCCACTAATCTTTGATCATGGAGTAAGGCATGGCTGATTGCATTTTTTGCAAAATCATTGCCGGACAAATTCCTGCTGATAAAGTGTACGAGGATGATGAGCTTGTGTCTTTTAAAGACATCAATCCTGCAGCACCGGTGCATTTATTGATTGTGCCAAAGGTGCACATTGCAACTTTGGCGGACGTTCGCCCTGCGGATCAAGCGATCTTGGGCAAAATGATGGCAATTGCACCTCGTTTGGCTTTTGACAATGGTGCGCGGTTATTGCCGGAGGGTGGTTTTCGTGTGGTCATGAATGCAGGTCCTGATGGTGGGCAAGAGGTCTATCACATTCATTTGCACGTTTTGGCTGGAGAGCGACCTTGGCGTGGGTTTGCGCAGTCGGCGAATTAGCACGATTGGCAATATTTCCAATAAATGTTATCTGGTTTTTTGATTCAGTCAGCTTTACTGTATCGAACAAATGCATTCGACAAAATTGAG
>JBIKPB010000019.1:0-13670 GCA_044357705.1 Formosimonas sp.
ATCATCATGGGCAGTTTCAGTATTTGGCATTGGTTAATTGTATTGTTGGTCGTCGTTTTGGTTTTTGGTACCAAAAAACTGCGCAATATGGGCGGTGATTTAGGGGCGGCGGTTAAAGGATTTAAAGACGGCGTTAAAGGTGAAGAAGACAAAAAAAACTTGGCTGACGCTGCGAATAAAACCATTGATGCCGAAGTCAAGCAATCGGATAAGCAGCTGTAAACCATGATGGATTTGGGTTTTTCCAAAATCGTGGTGATTGGCGTTGTTGCGCTGATTATCCTCGGACCCGAGCGACTGCCGCGAGTGGCACGTGTTGCTGGTACCTTGTTTGGTCGTGCCCAACGTTATGTGCGTGATGTGAAAGACGAGGTTACGCGCGATATGGAATTGTCGGATTTAAAAGATTTGGGTAAAGGTGTGCGTGAGGAATTCGATGACGCGACGCAAACCGTTCGTGAATCGATGGCGCAAACGCGTGCCGTGTGGGATGCTGATGCACATGGCAGCGTTGGTCAACCCTATACTCGTCAGCCTTACCTGCAAACGATCAGCCGTACAGGGCGTAAAAGTTGGCGGGTACAAACCGGCCGTGTGCCTTTGTGGTTCAAGCAGCATCATAGTGTTAAGTCCCGTGTGACTTCGGAGGCTGCCCGTATGGCGCGGCACCGTCGTTATGCTGCACACTTGGGTAAAAAGCCCCATTCGTTTTTTAGTTAGTCTTCATGATTCCAAATCTCCCTGATTACAGCAATGACTCACCCAGTTTGTCGGGTTGGATGAGCCATCTTGTTGAGTTGCGTTCGCGTTTGGTTAAAGCGGCGATTTCGATTTTGGTGATTTTTCTTGCACTCTTGTATTGGCGCAACGATATTTTCGGTTTGTTTGCCAAGCCGATGCTGGATAATCTGCCGGCTGGTTCGCGGATGATTTCAACTGAGGTCACATCGAATTTTTTTGTGCCGCTCAAGTTTGTACTGTGGGTTGCATTTGTCATCGCGCTGCCGGCGGTGTTGCATCAAGTATGGTCTTTTGTTGCGCCGGGTTTGTATGAGCGCGAAAAAAAACTTGTCATACCGATCATTGCCTCCAGTTACTTTTTATTTTTGATTGGCAGCGGGTTTGCTTATTTTATTGTCTTTCCGACCGTGTTTAAATTTATGGCCAATCTGACTCCACTGGGAGTTGAGATGGCAACCGATATTGATGCTTATCTCAGTTTTGGTTTGACGGTGTTTCTGGCTTTTGGCTTGACTTTTGAAGTGCCGGTGGTCGTAATCGTATTGGTGCGTTTGGGTTTTGTGACGGTTGAGCAATTGCGCAGCATTCGACCTTATGTGATTGTCGGTGCATTTATTGTTGCTGCCGTGGTCACGCCGCCCGACATTGCTTCGCAACTTTTGTTGGCGATTCCACTCATCGTTTTGTATCAAGTCGGGCTGTTTTTATCGCGTTGGGTCACGCCACCCGTCAGCCAAGCGTCCGTTGATTCTTGAACAATTCTTTAATTTAATTTTTATTTACGTGTGTACTTATGACCATTGCCGCTCAATTCATTCAGTTCGCCTTGAGCCAAGACGTATTGCGTTTTGGTGAATTCAAAACCAAAGCAGGGCGCTTGTCGCCCTATTTTTTTAATGCCGGTTTGTTTAATGATGGTCTGAGCCTCTTGACCATTGCTAACGCTTATGCCGATGTGTTGCTCGAAAAGCGTTCAAATGGTTTTGAGTTTGATATGCTGTTTGGCCCAGCCTACAAGGGTATTACGCTCGCTTCGGCTACAGCAATGGCGTTGGCACAAAAAGGCGTGAATTTACCTTACGCATTCAATCGTAAAGAGGCTAAGGATCATGGTGAGGGTGGTATGTTAGTCGGCGCCACAATGGCAGGAATGCGTGTTGTGATTGTTGATGATGTGATTTCGGCCGGCACTTCCGTTCGTGAGTCAGTTGAAATGATTCGCGCAGCTGGTGCAACGCCTGCGGCTGTATTGATTGCACTTGATCGTATGGAAAAAAGTGGTACCGCGGACGAAGTTGGTGAGCAATCTGCGGTACAAGCTGTTGAGCAGGAGTACGGGCTGCCTGTGTTTACGATTGCCAATTTGGCTGATCTGATGGCTTATTTGAACGCAGCGGATGATTCAGTGCTGGCACAATATCGGGACAAGGTCGCAACTTACCGCGCAAAGTATGGTGTTTGATTCAATAAATGATCGTAAAGAGACAAAAATACCAAAAAACGCATATAAATAAAGTGTTTAGATGAAATCACTCTTGCCTATTGCTTTGAATTCGACTATCATACAAGGCTAACCTTCGTGTTTTGAGGGTTTAAGAGGCGGCTTTAATCAAAAAGTCGTTAAATATCATCTACCTCGACCAATCGTAGTCGGGAATGGAGTTTAATCATGAGTCACAATGGACTGGGTCTGTTGGGTCGCAAGGTCGGTATGACCCGCATTTTTACTGAGGATGGTACGTCTATCCCGGTAACTGTGTTGGATGTGTCAAACAACCGCGTTACCCAAGTGAAGACTGTTGACGTCGACGGCTATTCAGCTGTTCAAGTCACATACGGTACTCGTCGTGCATCACGTGTTGTCAAGCCTCAAGCGGGTCATTTGGCAAAAGCGGGTGTCGAAGCGGGTTCGTTCACAAAAGAGTTTCGTTTGGATGCGGCAGCAGAATTAACCGCAGGTTCAACCGTTTCTGTCGAAATTTTCCAAGCTGGTCAAAAAGTTGACGTATCTGGCGTTACCATCGGTAAGGGATATGCAGGTACGATCAAACGCTATCACTTCGCTTCTGGCCGCGCATCGCACGGTAACTCACGCTCGCATAACGTACCGGGTTCTATCGGTATGGCGCAAGATCCAGGCCGTGTTTTTCCTGGTAAACGCATGACGGGTCACTTGGGTGACGTGAATCGCACAGTACAAAATTTAGAAATCGCACGTGTTGACGTAGAACGTGGTTTGTTGCTCGTTAAAGGTGCAGTTCCAGGTTCTAAAAACGGTGAAATCATCGTTAAAAGCGCCATCAAGGGTGTTGTTACCACGAAAGGGGCTAAATAATGGATATTAAGCTCTTATCTGGCGCAGGTTCAGTATCTGCTTCTGACGCAGTTTTTGGTCGTGAATACAACGAGGCCTTGATTCATCAAATCGTCGTTGCTTACCAAGCCAATGCTCGCTCTGGTGATCGCGCACAAAAAACACGCCGTCAAGTCAAACACTCGACAAAAAAACCTTGGGCGCAAAAAGGCACGGGTCGTGCTCGTGCAGGTATGACGTCATCGCCAATCTGGCGTGGGGGTGGACGTGCACATCCAAATTCTCCTGATGAGAACTTCACTCAAAAAGTAAACCGTAAAATGCAACGCGCAGCAATGAGCAGCATTTACTCGCAACTCGTGCGTGACGACCGTTTGGTCGTGGTTGAAGATTTCAAATTGGACTCGCCAAAAACTAAAGTTGTGGCGGACAAATTGAAAGCCTTGGGTTTAACCTCAACGTTGATCATCACTGATGATTACTCTGAGAATTTATACTTGGCAACGCGCAATTTAATCAATGTTGAGGTTTTAGAGCCAAAACACGTTGATCCATTGTCTTTGTTGTACTACGGTAAAGTCGTAGTCACTAAAGCTGCGGTCGCGCAAATCGAGGAGATCTTGTCATGAATCAAGAACGTTTAATGCAAGTATTGCTCGCGCCGATCGTTTCAGAAAAAAGCACATTCATCGCTGAAAAATACGAACAAGTAGCATTTCGTGTGATGCAATGCGCGACTAAGCCTGAAATCAAAGCGGCTGTTGAATTATTGTTTAAAGTGGAAGTCGAAGGCGTTCGCGTGATCAACCGTAAAGGTAAATCAAAGCGTACAGGCCGTGGCATGGGTCGTCGCTCAAATGCGCGTTTTGCCTATGTTGCTCTGAAAAAAGGCCAAGAGATTCACTTTGACGAGGAGGTTAAATAATGGCACTCGTAAAAGTCAAACCAACCTCGCCTGGCCGTCGTGGCCTCGTTAAGGTTGTTAATAAAGAATTGCATAAAGGCGCGCCTCACGCTCCGTTGCTCGAACCACAAAAGCAAAATGCAGGTCGTAACCACAATGGTCACATCACTACTCGTCATCGTGGCGGTGGTCATAAGCATCATTATCGTGTCATTGACTTCAAACGCAATGACAAAGACGGTATCGTCGCAAAAGTTGAGCGTTTAGAGTATGACCCGAACCGTTCGGCCAACATCGCTTTGTTGTTGTACAAAGATGGCGAACGTCGTTACATCATCGCTCCACGCGGTGTGTCGGCAGGTCAAGAGCTCGTCAGTGGCGCGGAAGCACCGATCAAAACAGGTAACACATTGCCCATCCGCAATATTCCTGTCGGTTCAACCATTCACTGCATCGAAATGAAACCAGGCAAAGGTGCGCAATTGGCACGTTCAGCAGGCACTTCAGTTCAATTAATGGCTCGTGAAGGCATCTACGCTCAATTGCGTTTGCGCTCAGGTGAAGTTCGCCGCGTACACGTTGATTGCCGCGCCACCATTGGTGAAGTCGGTAACGAAGAGCATGGTTTGCGCCAAATCGGTAAAGCAGGTGCAACGCGCTGGCGCGGTATCCGCCCAACGGTGCGTGGTGTTGTGATGAATCCGGTCGATCACCCGCACGGTGGTGGTGAAGGTCGTACATCAGCCGGTATGCATCCTGTGTCGCCATGGGGTCAAAAAACCAAGGGTTATCGTACTCGCCGTAACAAGCGTACCGATAGCATGATTGTTAAACGTCGCTACAAATAAGGAGTGAATAATGGCTCGTTCAGTTAAAAAAGGTCCATTTTGTGACGCTCACTTATTGAAAAAAGTAGAAGCGGCGGTTGCAAATCGTGACAAAAAGCCTATCAAAACGTGGTCTCGTCGCTCAACGGTTTTGCCTGATTTCATCGGCTTGACTATTGCAGTGCACAATGGCCGTCAACACGTGCCCGTCTATGTTTCTGAAAACATGGTCGGTCACAAACTCGGCGAATTTGCCCTGACGCGTACCTTCAAAGGTCATGCGGCAGACAAAAAAGCGAAGAAATAAGGGTAAGCGAACATGGAAACTACTGCTATTTTACGCGGCGTTCGCTTGTCGGCTCAAAAAGGTCGCTTAGTGGCTGATTTGATTCGCGGCAAAAACGTCGAACAAGCATTGAACACGTTGACTTTTACACGTAAAAAAGCTGCTGTTATTGTGAAAAAAGTATTGGAATCAGCAATTGCCAATGCCGAACACAATGACGGTGCTGATATTGACGAATTACGCGTCACTAAAATTTACGTTGACAAAGGTTCATCGTTGAAACGTATGTCGCCACGCGCCAAAGGCCGTGGCAACAGTATCGAAAAACAAACTTGTCACATCACTGTGACTGTTGGTCAATAAGGAGTCAAGATGGGACAAAAGATTAACCCAACTGGCTTTCGTTTGCCAGTAACCCGTGATTGGGATTCTCGTTGGTACTCATCGAACAAAGACTTCGCTGCAACATTGAACGAAGACTTAAAAGTTCGTGAATACCTCGCTAAGAAACTCAAAAACGCATCAGTTGCACGTATTTTGATCGAGCGTCCTGCGAAAACAGCGCGCATCACTATTTTTTCATCACGTCCAGGCGTTGTGATCGGTAAAAAAGGTGAAGACATCGAAGTATTGCGTACTGAATTGCAAAAAATGATGAAAGTGCCTGTGCACGTCAATATCGAAGAAGTTCGCAAGCCAGAGTTGGATGCGCAATTGATCGGTGACGGCATTGCTCAGCAGCTCGAAAAACGCGTCATGTTCCGTCGCGCAATGCGCCGCGCGATGCAAAGTGCCACCCGTTTGGGCGCATTGGGCATCAAGATCATGAGTTCAGGTCGTTTGAATGGTATTGAGATCGCTCGTTCAGAATGGTATCGTGAAGGCCGAGTGCCTCTCCATACCCTCCGCGCGAACATCGACTATGCAACCAGCACTGCGTTGACTGCTTACGGTATCATCGGCATCAAGGTTTGGGTCTATAAAGGCGATACGCTTTCGCGTAAAACTTTGCCAGGCACAGGCTACGAGCATGATGGTAAAGATGATAAACCACGTCGTGAAGGCCGCCCATCAGGCGACCGTAAACGCCGTGATGGTGATGCACCTGCTGCGCGTCGTAATACACGCAAACCAGCAGAAGCTAAACCAGCTGCTGCAGGAGAATAAGTATGTTACAACCCGCACGTAGAAAATACCGCAAGGAACAAAAAGGTCGCAACACCGGCGTGGCAACACGCGGTGCGGATGTGTCTTTTGGTGACTTCGGCCTGAAATGTGTTGAACGTGGCCGCATCACCGCCCGTCAAATTGAAGCTGCACGTCGTGCAATGACCCGTCACATCAAACGTGGTGGTCGTATCTGGATCCGTATTTACCCAGACAAACCGATTTCTAACAAGCCTGCAGAGGTTCGTATGGGTAACGGTAAGGGTAATCCAGAGTACTATGTTGCCGAGATTCAACCCGGTAAAATGTTGTATGAGATGGATGGTGTGTCAGAAGAGTTGGCGCGTCAAGCTTTCCGTTTGGCAGAAGCCAAATTGCCGTTAAAATGCACGTTTGTCACGCGCAAAATTGGCGGTTAAGGAGAAATCATGAAAGCAAGTGAATTAGTAACTAAAGACACAGCGGCTCTGCAAGTTGAGCTCAACGCTTTGCTCAAAACGCAATTTAATTTGCGTATGCAGCGCGCGATGCAACAGTTGACCGATGTGAACCAGCTCAAAAACGTACGTCGCGACATCGCTCGCGTGCGCACGATTATGCACCAGAAAGTAGGTCAAAAATGAGTGAAACCAAAGCATTGAAACGCCAATTGGTCGGTCGCGTAACGTCTAACAAAATGGACAAAACCGTGACTGTACTCGTCGAGCGTCGTGTAACCCATCCTTTGTACGGTAAAATTATCGTTCAATCGAAAAAATACCACGCGCATGATGATGCAAACCAATACAACGAGGGCGATCTCGTTGAAATCGAAGAAACACGTCCAGTGTCTAAGACTAAGTCTTGGGCAGTGACCAAACTCATCGAAGCCGCTCGTGTAATTTAATTGATTATCGAGTTACTAAAAAAACCACGCTTTTAAGCGTGGTTTTTTTACTGGATTACGAGATGTTGATGTGAGCTTTATTATTTTTTAGACATTTGATTTAATCCATCTCTAAAAGGGCTGATGATTGCTTGCATTATTTCTTCAAATGCATTTTGTACTGCTGGAATTTTTTCTTTAAAACGACCTTCTAAAGAAGCGCTAACTTCCTTAGTTTGCTGATTTGCATCTGTCATTGTGGTTGGTTGACCATTCTTTTCAAAACTGTCTGCTAAGGCATTTCCCACATCAGAGACGATGGTTTCAATAATTTCAACCGCATCATATTTGTATACCATCGCTTTTAGCTGCGCATTTGCATTAGAGTCGTTTTGTATCCATGCGCCAGCAAGATTAATGCCAATATAGATGAACATCATCCCAAATATAACACGTAGCATCCGTGAGCTTGTCCTGGAAACGAAACTATGACGTCGAAGCCCTAGTGTATTAAGCCATCCAAACATAAAAAGCTCCTTATAAAAATTGTTTCAATCTGCATTCTTGAACTATCTTATTATATTAACTATTAATAACTATAGCGAGTAAACTTATTCAACCTATGAAAAGCGAGCTTTCAAATACTATAAAAACTATGAATAATATACATTTTTGGTCTTGTAATTAATTAATGAGTCAATAATGTTGGTACTGCTGCTTTGTCCAAGAGTTTCTTTGTAAAGCTTTTATCTTGATAATAACGAATTTTGTCACACTTGACTGGATGAGGTAAACCTTCAAATAAAAATACTTCTTGCTCTGACCCCATCGCTTTAAGTTCTTGGGGAAGCATGAGCGCTCGACGTTCTTCATTTTCTGAGCGAGAAACCTCTCGACCACGAGAAATAGATTCTTTGCGTACAGTTGTGTATCCGAGCATATCCGAGTAGTCGTTCGCATCTTGTTGTTCTCGTGGTGCATAGATAATTTGTAAAGCATGATTGGTAATCAATGTTCGTGCTTGTTCTTTCCCATATGTAGCGTCTAATTGTGCCATGGATTGAATAATGGGGAGTAGGCGAATATTGTAGCCGGCCATATAACTGACCGCCGTGGCAATGATATCTACTTTGCCGATACTTGTGAATTCATCCATCAGAAGAAGACATTGATGTTTGAGATCAGGATTATTCTGTGGCAATTCTTTAGTATTTAAGTTGATTAACTGTGAAAACAATAAATTGACAATTAGGCGAGACTCCGCTAATTTGTTTGGAAGAATGCCGATGTAGACTGTCATTTTCTTTTTTCGGACATCGGTTAGCAAAAAATCATCTTCTGATGTGGCCATATCTACAATAGGGTTAATCCATGGATTAAGCGGCTCTTTGAAAGTGCCTAAAATCGACGAAAATGTTTCTTCTGCTTGTGATAAAAGTCCAGCAAAAGCAGTTTTACAGGATTCACTTAAGTAACTTTTCTGGCTTAACTCATGAAAATAGGCTTTAAGCTCTGTTCCGTTGCCGGACGATAATCTAAAAACAGCGCCGAGTGTGCATTTGGTTTGCTGTTGTGTCGCTATATTGAACATGCTGCGTTCGTATTCACGTGTATCAAATAAGAATAATGTAAATGCTAAAAAGGCATTACGTGCCTGAGCCACCCAAAACTTTTGATCAGCTGTTACATCAGGATAAAGCATGGCCGCGATACTAGATAAGTCGCTGACGCGATGGTGTGGATGACTTGACACATAGCTCAAAGGGTTCCATCGATGCGTCCGACCATCTTCGGCAAACGGATTAAACAAAAAAATATCTTGTTTAAGTTCTTTTTGGCGATAGCCGCTTGTCAATTCGAAGTTTTCTTGTTTGATATCAAGAACTACCATTGAACCTTGATAACTCAAAAGATTGGGGACAACGATACCCACACCCTTACCTGAGCGGGTCGGAGCCGCTAAAATGGCAAATTGTTGTCCGCTAAAGTGTAGTAATTTGCCATCCTTCTTGCCCACAACAATACTGGTTTCTGTTGGCTTAAAAAAACCAGCTTTACCGAGGTCGGAGCTATTTGCAAAGCGTGCATCACCGTGAATCGATGGTGGATTGCTTCTTTTTTTTAGTAAACCAAAAATCAGCCAAAATATTGAACAAAGCCCAAATCCCAGTAGGCCCGCTGTTTTAATTTTATTTGCGAATGGAGCAACGCGTGACGAGTCCATCTGACTGAGATATTTAAAATAGGTACTGAACTCTAGAGGTACTTGTGAAAGCTTAAGCATGGCCAGTAGTATATAACCTGACAAATAGCTGCCTAGGATCACTGTAAGCGCCGTGAGTGTAAGAATAAGGATCGCTTTTTTAGGGGGGGGCATAATGTGTATCGAAAATAAGGGTTAACAAATTAAGAATAATATTGGTTCAATTTTGCTTATTCCATAGTCAAGCGTCGCTCAGGATCAAAGTCAATACCGGTGATGTAGCGTTGCCCCGCGTGTGCCTTGATGTGGACTAAAACGTCGATTGTTAACATTAATAATCTTTTAATGACATCAAACTCTAATCCCGCTCCTTCTGGTGATGCTTTAACCATTAATGCCAACTGATCCCAAGTTTGAGCGGTACTACCCGAGTGGCAGCTGGTAATAGAGCCCGGATGACCTGAAGCGCAATTACGAATGAAATAAAAAGACTCGTCACCCCTTAGCTCAGCCAAAATAATACGATCTGGCTTCATCCTTAAGCAGGCCTCCATACAGCTTTTGGCCGTGACGTTCGCTGTACCTTGACCGCCTTTTGAGTATAACAAATGGACAACATTTGGTTGCGTGATGAATAATTCTCGTGCATCTTCGATCGTTACTAAACGTTCGTAATCTGGAATGTGATTGACCAGTGACTTCATAAATGTGGTTTTACCGCTGCCTGTTGCACCTGAAACAACAATGTTCTTTTTATACATGACCGCTTTTTTGAAAAACTCAGAATACTGGCGTGTGCGTTTCAAATGCAGTAACTCTTGGTCATGATCAGAAATCGTATCATGATGCTCGATAATGTTGGCAAAGAAACCATCCTCTTGGTATTGCTGTAATGTTTTGGTGTGTTTCGAGGGTAAACGAATCGTGATTGAAAGTTTTCCTGCATCGCAAGCAGGGGGAATTACAAACTGTGCGCGTTGTCCTGTAGGAAAGGTGAGAGAAACGACAGGGTCTTTGTCAGTGATGCGTTGACCGGTGTTGCTTTCATTAACAACCGCAGTGCAAAATTGTCTGGCACGATCAAACGTTAAAGTATCAACGGGCACACACTCCCACCCCTTCGTTGTTTCTAAATAAACTTCACCGGGTTTGTTAATGCAAATTTCGGTAACATTTGGATCCGCCAAGAATGAAGAAATGCCAAGAATTTCATACTGATAGTTTAAAAAATCGGCAGAAATATCTGCAATGGCATCGTCAATCATAGTTCTTCAATTAATGTATTCGTTTAATTTGCAATTTATGTAAAGATGCTTCCAAATTAAAACAACTGGTAGCATCAATCACAACTTTATTATCGATTCAGCACGCCGCTAAAATCAATATCGCGAGCAGTATAAATATTGATAATCGTCCCTTGATTAATGGTTACTGTTGCGGGACGTGCGGCATAATTTCTTAAAGCATTTTGTGCCGCCTGCTGGACTGTTTGAGCCGTTGTACTCTCATAAGGATTGGTTTGAGTTGCGGTACTGGTTGTCGTTGTGCTTCCTGACGGGCCATATTCTGCAGCTGCATATTTCATCGCGTCGGAAATAAGGCTAATCATTACTGCTGAACCAATACGGCTCGCCCAATGACTTCTGTAATCACCCACATGACCCGATGATCCTAGGTTGTCTGCACCTGGGCTTTTTAAGCGAACATCAAAACCGTTGGGAGTCACGACTCGATCCCAAATCACACCGATACGGGGCCCTGTCGGCACTACGTTATACTGCCCTGTTACTTTAGAGCCTTTAGGCAGTAGAAGTTTATGACCGGTAAAGGAGTAAACGGGTTCCGTAATGAGGCAAGATGCGAAGCCCGGAATATCCGTGATGATTCTAGTTTCCAAAGTGCAGCGCAAATAAGTGCCGCGAATAATCATTGCGTCACGATTCTCTAAGAAGCGAACACTCCCTTTTTCGATATTGCCCCCAGCAGATGGCGCATCATTTTTCTCTCCTTGTAAGAGTAACGGAGCGTTTTCGAGGCGCCGACCAAGCTGAGGATCAACTAGAGGAACTGTTGAAGTATTGTTGTTCACAACCACCGTTTGGTTGGGTTGTTTCGGTTCAGGAACTACTTCAATTGGCTTTGCATTTGGATCAACAACTACGGGATTAGGTGGGGGAGGTAGATTGCTTGTTGGAACGGAGGGTGCATCAGGAATACTGACAACCTCTTCATTGACAACATTTGTCTCATTATTCGATCTAAGTTTGCTGACAGCCCAAATGGTACCAATAAGAAACAGTCCACCCATCGCAGCAGCAAAAGCAACAGCTTTTTTATTTACGCCGCGATTCGTCATTGTGTCCAGTTTTGGTGCGCCAGAATCTAATGAAGATACTTCTTGTCTTGATTGATGCGTGTCGGCATAGGTATTTGCGGTAATGCCAGATTGTGCTGTGGTTGTTTGATTCTGTTCTGGTGGAGGTGTTATCGCAGGGCTGTCAAAACCACCCAAGCCTTGAAAGTTGTCCGAATTTTGTTTTTGATGATCCATATTAATTCCTACGTAAACCAACAACTGTCTCGCCGTGACGCAATACGAGAACAGGATAAGTGCCATGTACTACAATAATATTGCCTTCAACTGTAGTGTTAACAACAAACTCTTCCCCGTTACGTTCCTTACGCCCGTAAATAGTGGGAAAGTTACCGCTTGGTATCTCGTCACTTTGCTTTAAATGTACGTATGTAAATTTACCATCGTCATAAACCCTTAAAGGCACCAGCCAATTGGCTGAGTCCGGTGCGGCAACATCATATGATGTATTGTATTTTTTGTTAGCGTTATAGTCCAAACTAAACCCTGAGTCGCTTATTTCCGGAGTGTTGAACTCAGTACCTTCGGGATAACGGAACTTAACTTTGTAGTTAATGCCGTCATTCTTTGCTTGTTCCAAGTTTTTCCATGTGCTGCTTACAACACGGAGCTCAAAAATATAATTATGAGCCCCCGTTCTGACAATCATATTGGTATCTACGCCACGATCTTTGGGTTTGATATAGAACACATTGTCGCGGCGCATCAACTCCCAGCCATTACTTAAACCGGTGCTGAAGTCTTTAACATCCTCTCGTGGGTTAATTTCAATTTGAGTAACCACACCCAATCCAGTATTGATGGGGTAGGTGGCATCAGATAGAAACTCATATTCTTTTACTGCTTGAGCATTAACCAAAGTTGTTGCAAGCAAGATGCTTGCACTTAAAGTTAGTTTTCTCCATTGGCTCATTACTGTGCCCCTTTGGTTTGTGGCGTTGTAGATGGTGTATCCGTTGTTACGGCATTAGGTTGAGCTGTAGCAGGGACTGGTTGAGTTGGTTGAGGCGAAGTTGCGGCTCCTGTTGGATCGTTTGGGTTTGGCAAGCCTGAGTTCGTCGGTGCAGAGCCGTCGATTGCAGGGTTTATATCTTCTGGAGCCGCTGGTGTTGACACATCACTATCCACGCGGTATGCGCTGACTTGAAAGCCGAGAGGGTTCTCGACACGGTATTCTTCAGCCATTTTTAAGTTTGATTTATATGTAAAATCAAGAGTGGCAATTTTATTATCCAACACACGGGTGCCACCCGACTGCTTGTCATAGATGAATCGTTGAAAGCGTACCGTTGCACCTTTAGGTGTAATGTTGTTTTTTGGGTCGCCGCCATGTAAAACGATGCTTAAAATTTTAACGCGAATTGAGGCTCTTTCGTTGTAGACATTAAACGGGCTGTTTGGATTGCTGCGATTCATCCATGCACGATAGTCATTCGATACGTCAGGGGTAGACATCGCATAAACAGTTTTCCAGTCACGCAGACCAAGTAAAACGCTGTCATAAGATTCGCGAGAATAAATAAAGTGGGAAATATTGCTGCGGTTAATGGCTTCGCTGGCCGTAATTTGCGTATCTTTAATTTCAGTTGATAAGCGCGAAACAGAAGACGTGCCTGTATAAGCATCAGCCATGACTAAGTAAGGTACTTTCTCTTTCAGTGGCAAAATATAAAATAAACCGCCTAAAAGGCACAGTGAGACAAATAAAGATAAGCCTGCCACCATCCAAGCGCGCTTCTCGCTTTTTCGACGTGCATCTGTCAGGGTTACTTCAAAATTCTGTGCTTTTTTGAGGGTATGCTCAATATTGCCAGAATCGGTTTTACCAAATTTCATAAATTGTTCCTAAAAGAGTAAATTACAAAATACGCATCTGATGTTTATTGATGCCAGTTAATCGTTATTTGTTTTCAGTAGTTTGTGTTGTGTCAGGAGTTGCATCAAAAAGCTTATTAAGTGCTTTAAGCGCATCAGACTCACCAAAATTAC
>JBIKPB010000224.1:0-3077 GCA_044357705.1 Formosimonas sp.
ATTCACCTTCAGGATACATACTTGGCATTTCGGCTGTTTCGCCACCGATCAACGCGCAGCCTGACTGCTCACAGCCTTGCGCGATGCCTTTGATCACATCGGCAGCGGTGTCAACATCGAGTTTGCCGCAGGCAAAATAATCGAGGAAAAACAAAGGTTCTGCGCCTTGTACGAGAATGTCATTAACGCTCATCGCGACGAGGTCGATCCCGACCGTGTCGTGAAAACCCCATTCAAAGGCGAGTTTGAGTTTGGTGCCGACGCCATCGGTGCCCGAGACCAAAACCGGATTTTCAAATTTTTTAGAGATTTCAAACAATGCGCCAAAACCACCGATGCCGTTCAAGACGCCTTCGCGCATGGTTTTTTTTGCATACGGCTTGATGCGCTCAACCAGTGCGTCACCAGCGACCATGTCGACACCTGCGTCTTTGTAAGATAAACCCGTGTTTTGTACCATTTTCTAAAAACTCCAAAATAATTAAAAAAGCATGAAGCTACTTTTTTTAAATAAAAACTTTGCGGGGCAAACTCAAACAAAATTGAAGCAAACCCAAGTAAAATGGCGATTCGCTATTTTCAATCGTATTGTGCGATTATTTATTAAGGAAACCCAATGAAATGGACCCAAATCGTCAAAGCAGCCCTTGCTTTGGCCGTTATTGTAGCGGTTTTCTGGCTCGTTTGGACGATAAAAGGCATCTTGGTGCCGTTCTTTTTTGCAGGTTTATTGGCCTATTTGCTTAATCCGCTCGTCAATCGTTTAAGTAAACGAGGGTTAAGTCGTAACCTGGGTGTGGCTATTGTGGTTTTGGCTGCGGTTGTGATGATGGTTTTTATCGCCTTGATTCCTTGGCCTATTCTGAATCAGCAGTTGGCGATCTTGCAGGAAAAACTGCCCAATATGCTCGCTCACGCTCAAGCTTTGGCCAATCGATCTGCGTTGCTCCAGCAATGGTTGCCGCAAAATGATGGCACCAGTTGGTTGAATCAAATTCAAACCTATGTCACCGAACATTTCAATATGTCCAATTTAAGCCAAATGGTTTGGACGTATTTTAAGCAGGGCGGTTCGGTACTGATCAGCATTTTGACCTGGGCGGTTTTGATGCCGGTACTGACATTTTATTTATTGACCAACTGGCATGCGACCGTTAAGCAATTGCGTCAATTGATTCCGATGCGTTGGCGATTGGATGCTTTTCGAATCACCAGCGAAATGGATCACATGTTGTCGCAGTTTGTACGTGGGCAATTATTGGTCATGGTCGCCTTGTCGATTTACTACGCGATTGCATTGAAATTTACAGGGTTGGATGTCGCGATTTCGGTTGGGATTTTGGTTTGATTTTAGGCGCATTGTCTGCATTGTTGCAGTTTGGTTTCACCACACCGTTTTTTGCAGTTTTGATCATTTACACCATCGGTCAAGTGCTTGAGAGTTACGTACTCACACCGCGTTTGGTCGGTGAGCGTATTGGTTTATCGCCGGTTGCAGTGATTTTCTCTTTACTCGTATTTGCAGCATTGTTTGGATTTTTTGGTATTCTTTTTGCTTTACCTGCAGCAGCAATGGTTGCCGTTTTGGTACGGTTCGCACGTGATCGTTATTTCAACAGTGAGTTTTATCAGGCGACCAAATGATGAAAGCGATGTCCGCGCAATTTGCTTTGCCTTTAACTTTGCCTGATGAGCCGAGCTTGAGTAATTTCATTCGCGCTGCAAACACGGAAGCGGTGGCGCAATGTGCGCTAGTTGCACAAGGACGATTTGAGCATACGACGTTGTATCTTTGGGGCGTTTCGGGTGCGGGCAAAACGCACTTATTGCACAGCTTGGCAAAAATGCCCAATATGCAAAGCATCAGCGCAAGCGATTTAAATGACGAAGTGACTTTGCTGGCCGATACGAAAGTGTGTTTGGTTGACAATGTCGATATGCTTAATCGCTTGCAGCAAGAACATTTATTTCATCTCTACAATCAATTGCGTACACAAAATAAAGCGATTGTCATCGCGGCAGCTTGTGCGCCTGCGCAGTTACCGATTGATTTTTTGCCAGATCTTAAAACCCGCCTTGGTTGGGATTTGATCTATCAATTGCATCCATTGACGGATGAAGATAAAGCACAGGTGTTGGTGAGTCAAGCCGAGCAGCGTGGGTTGACTTTGGGCGCGGGTGTCGTGAATTATATGCTGCGCCATCTGACGCGTGATTTATCGCAATTGCATCGATTTTTAACACACCTTGACGAATACAGTTTACAAAAGCAACGCGCGTTGACGTTGCCTTTATTGAAAGAATGGTTGGCACATGACGATTCAAAATGATATGAAAAACATGCCGGTGATTGCATTGTTTGATCTGGATAAAACCTTGATTCCCGGTGATTCAGACCACGGTTGGGGCGAATTTTTATCGCATCGCGGTTATGTCGACCCTGCATTTTATAAGCAAAAAAACGATTATTTTTATGGCCAGTACACTGCCGGTGTTTTGGATATTCACGAATACAGCGAATTTTCGTTCAAAGTTTTGGCTGACAACACGCAAGAGACTTTAGAGAAATGGCGCGATGAGTACATGAACGATCACATTGATCACTTGATTCGTCCACATGCGATTGATTTGGTCAAAAATCATAAGCAAGCCGGACACATCGTTGCGCTTGTGACCGCGACCAACGATTTCGTCACTGCACCGATTGCCGAGCGTTTGGGTATCGATCATCTGATCGCAACGCGTGCGGAGCAGGTTGAAGGTCGCTACACCGGTAAAATCGCTGGCGTGCCGAATTTTCAAGGCGGTAAAGTCACGCGCGTCGCTGAGTGGTTGGCCGAGCATGGTTTGAGCTGGGAAAGTGTTGCTGCGAGTTATGTGTACAGCGACTCAATCAATGATGCGCCATTGTTGGAAAAAGCGACTTTTGCGGTTGCAACCAATCCAGATACGCGTTTAAAAGCGCTGGCATTGAGCAAACGCTGGGCGATTTTGGAGTTGTTTGCGGATGAGGATATTATTTAATTTTGGGTATGAAAAAAAAAACGATGAAACAAGCACTTTTGGTTGGGGCGATG
>JBIKPB010000131.1:0-5090 GCA_044357705.1 Formosimonas sp.
CAGTTCGCGTACTTGGCCAATGCCGATTTCTTTACTCGGTTTTTCGGGGCGCAACTCTTCGATTGGGTGATTGATGTCCAACATACTCGGTCGAATGATGCGATGGTCGGGATGGCTTGATGCGGCAATTAATTTGCAACTGGCGCAAACCCCACAGGCTTCAAATGATGGCAGGGGCGATTCACACAAAACGCTGGTCGCAAGATGGCTGAGTAAGTTTTCGCCTCCTGTGTCGTCGGGCGCGATCACCAAATATGCGTGCGCGTGTTTGGGCAAGGCGTGCCAAGCGCGAAAGACATCAGTGTGCCAGGGAAGGAGTGGGGTCATAATTGAATACTTAAGTGTGCGGCAAATGCGGCGCTGATTTGTGCGTGGGTTTCGTCAAAACTGCGGCTGCTGTCAATGATCGCAAAACGTTGCGGATGAGCAGCGGCGCGTGCGAGATAGGCGTTGCGTGTGCGGGTAAAGAACTCGAACGATTCTTGCTCGAACTTATCAAGTGCATTGCGTCCGCGCGCAAGTCGCTCTTGTGCTACTTCGAGCGGTACATCGAACAACAAAGTCAATTGTGGTTGCAAATCATGCTGTACCCAATGCTCAAGCTGCTCGATTTTGTCCAGATCAACACCTCGACCACCCCCTTGATAGGCATAAGTCGCGTCGGTAAACCGATCCGAAATCAACACTTCTCCGCGAGCCAATGCGGGCAAAATGACTTGCGCAATGTGTTCACGACGTGCAGCGAACATCAGCAAAGTTTCGGTTTCCAAATCCATTTTTTGATGCAATACAATTTCGCGTAGTGTTTCGCCTAATGGCGTACCGCCTGGTTCGCGCGTGAGTGTGACGGTTCTGCCCCTTGCACGCAAACGTTCGGTGAGCCAAGCCAATGGCGTTGTTTTACCTGCACCATCGACACCTTCGACGGTGATAAACATACCTTGATTCATTTATTTACCCAATTGATATTTTTGAACGGCGGCATTGTGCTCCGCCAATGTTTTTGTAAACTCGCTCGAGCCATCGCCGCGAGCGACGAAAAACAATACGTCGCTCGTTGCAGGATTAAGTGTTGCATTGATCGAGGCCAAGCTTGCTGTGGCAATAGGTGTTGGCGTTAAACCTTCGCGGGTGTAGGTGTTGAACGGTGTATCGCGTTGCAAATCTGCTTTGCTGATATTGCCCTTGAAATTCTCGCCCATGCCGTAAATTACCGAGGGGTCGGTTTGTAAACGCATGTTCAATTTAAGCCGATTGACAAAAACCGCCGCCACCATTGCGCGATCACTTGCCGTACCGGTTTCTTTTTCAATGATTGAAGCCATAATGAGTGCGTCGTACGGCGATTCATAGGGTAAGTTCGGCGCACGTTTTTCCCACGCTGCATTAAGCCTTTGCAATAAGATTTGATGTGCGCGTTTTAAAACATTGGTTTCCGGCTCGCCTTTGCGGTATTGATAGGTGTCAGGAAACAGCATGCCTTCAATCGATGTTGCATTGACATTGAGTAATGACGCAACTTGCGCAGCGTCAAGGTTTTGCGCATCGTGCTCCAACTCAGCTTTGGCCAAAACGGCTTTGATTTCACGCCACGTCACACCTTCGGGAATTCGGATGCGCGGCGCGACCACTTCGCCACGAGAGAGTTTATTCAAGACTTGATTCAAGCTCGCAGTCGCGGGAAACTCATAATCACCTGCTTTAAAATCACTGCTGCGACCGGTCAAAAATGCCAAGGCCTGAATTTCGAAACTGCTCAAAGAGCCGCCATTTTTTTTGGATAGTTCGGCAAGCTGATCCGACACGGAGCTCGCACCATCGCCCTGATTGACGCTTAAACTCAAAGGCGAGCGGAGCGGGTCGGCGATGCTTGAGCTGAGGCGCAATAAGCCCCAAACAGCCAATACAATCAACAAGACAAGCACGGGTAATAAGCGGGAACGTTTTTTAAACATGGCAGTGGGCGCATAAGGTTAAAGCGCGGTAAAATGCGCTGATCGAATTTTCGTATTTTAAATGAGTTTAATTAAATAAGGTATCAAATGGCCATCAACTTTGAGCATACCGTTACTACCGGCGCATTGAACCATCTCGGTGTTATTCGTGCGAGTGGTGTCGATGCACGCAGTTTTTTACACGCGCAATTGACGCAAGATGTTGAAAAGCTGTCGGATAACGAAACGCGCTTGGCGGGTTATTGTTCGGCAAAAGGGCGTTTGCATGCCATTTTTCAGATTTTTGCGGTCGACGAAACTGTTTATCTCATCACGCAGCGCGAGTTGATTGAGCCCGTTATAAAGCGTTTGCGAATGTTTGTTTTGCGCGCCAAAGTAGTCTTAGAAGATTTTTCAAATGAATTGCAGATTCAAGGGGTCGTTTCAAAAACGGCATTGACTACAAACCAAATGGTCGCGGTAGACAGTGCCTTTCGTTTGGGTGTATTGCCTGCTTATATTGATGGGATGGCTTATCCACGTGAATTACGTTTGGCGGCTACGCTTGAGGGTGATGTATCAGGAGCGGTTTGGGATTGGCTTGATGTTAAAGCAGCTCAACCGCATATTGAACGCGCCACTTATGAAGCCTTTGTACCGCAAATGGTGAACCTTGATCGTATTGGTGGGGTGAATTTTAAGAAGGGCTGTTATCCCGGGCAAGAGGTGGTGGCGCGCAGTCATTATTTGGGTAAACTGAAACGCCGTATGCAAACCGCTTCGTTGATATTTGCCAACGAAAGTGCAATTGTGTTGCCGAACATCGGTGTGGATGTGCTGTCGTCGATAGACAATCAACCCGCTGGGCAAGTGGTCGGTGTGGGGCTGAATCCGTTGCACGCCCATCAAGTCGATATATTGTATGAAGTCAGCTTACCGATGTTGGCAGATGGTGCAGATTTATCGGTTGAGGGGATTGATGCACAATGGCAGCGGGGTGATTTGCCCTATACGTTGAGTGATGCTTAAAAATATAGAGTGCATTTATGACATAGATAATAGATGCCGTTTATTTCTGACCCCTATCCTTGCAAGGCGTTTCATGTCGCGTTTATTTTCAGTCATTGATGCTGTCCGTTCATCAGCTGCCCCATCCGTTGTTTTGAGTCAAAAAATAACCAAAGCGAATCGCGTCTCCAAACTGTTGTCTGGTTTTGCCTGCTTGCTTGCTATCACTAACTGTTCTGCCAAAAGTATTGACCAACCCAAAATCAAGGATACTGTGGACAAGGCTATCGCGCCATTGATGCAGGCCTATAATATTCCCGGTGTGGCGGTCGCAGTCACCGTCAATGGCAAACATTATTTTTATAATTATGGCATTACATCGAAAAAAGACCGGCAGCCGATTACCAATCAAACCCTGTTCGAGATCGGTTCGATCAGTAAAACCTTTACCGCGACAATGGCGTCTTATGCCCAACTCAACGGCAAATTATCGTTGTCCGACAGGGTCAGTAAATATCTTCCAGATTTGAAAGGCAGTAGTTTCGACAATGTTCAGTTACTCAATTTAGGTACTCATACTGCAGGTGGTTTGCCCCTGCAAGTGCCAGATGAAATCAAAAACAACGATCAGTTGATGGACTATTACAAAAACTGGAAGCCGACTTATGCGCCCAGTACGTCTCGGGTTTATTCGAATCCCAGCATTGGCATGCTCGGTATGATTGCCGCCAAAAGTTTGAACATGCCTTTTGACGACGCAATGGAACAAAAACTGTTTCCGGCACTCGGCTTGACACACAGTTATATCAATGTCCCCGCAGAGCAAATGACACATTATGCGCAAGGCTATAACAAGCAAGATGAGCCGGTTCGGGTCAATCCTGGCGTTTTGGCCTCTGAGGCCTACGGCATTAAGTCCAACGCCCTTGACATGATCCGATTTATCGATCAAAACATGCTGGAAAGTAAGCTGGATGCACAATGGCAGCGCGCCGTGACCAATACCCATACGGGTTATTTCAAGGTGGGCGAACTCACGCAAGACTTGATTTGGGAGCAGTATTCTTATCCGGTTACTCTGGATAAGATATTGGCGGGTAACTCCAATATGATGATCACTGAAGCGACGGCAGCCACGCCACTTAATCCGTCGTTGGCACCGCAAACCGATGTATGGATCAACAAAACCGGCTCGACCAATGGCTTTGCTTCTTATGTGGCCTTTATCCCTGCCAAAAAAATAGGCATTGTGATCATGACCAATAAAAATCATCCGATCAATCCCAGAATCACCGCTGCCTATCAAATTTTGACCGAATTGGATCGTCAAACGACAGTGGTTAAGCCTTAATCCATGAGTCGCTTGACCGTTCAGAAATTTTTAAGCGATAACTTATTCAAACATTTTTTGTTTGAGAATAGAGGTTATTTGGTGTTTCCTTAAGCACAAAAGAAAAGTACCCATAAAAAACTGAGTCACGATTTTCGTGACTCAGTTTTTTAATCGAGTTTGGTTTAGCTTTTCAGCAGCCGACCGTAATCATCGGCCAGTCGAATGATATCGTCTTCACCAAAATAATCACCGCATTGCACTTCGATTAAAATCAAGGCTTCATTGCCAACGTTGCTCAAACGGTGCACGTTGCCCACGGGGATGTACGTCGATTCGTTGGCAGCCAAGTGCAAGGTCTGGTCGCCGTTAATCACCTGAGCTTCGCCTTGAACCACCACCCAATGTTCGGAACGATGGTGGTGGTATTGCAACGATAGTTTTTGACCGACATGTACGTCAATGCGCTTGAGTTTGAAGTTGGGCTGATCGTCTAGAACGGTGTACGAACCCCAAGGGCGGTTGAGGGTGGCGGGTGCGGGAATCATTTTAGCTCCTTTAGTTTACGTTCAATTTTCGATATAACGTCGCGTTGGCAGACCTGCGATATCAACGTTCATCATTAAAATGAATCCGTTGGCTGGATAATCAACGAGTTCTTCTTCGGGACGATTGCCGGTTGTAGTGATGATCAGGTTTTTTTAAGTCTGAACCACCAAAACTGAGCATGGTTGGACATTTTTCGGGTAATTTGATGCGTTGCAAAATTTCACCACTGGCTGAAAATGGAATCTTTTGGCCTCCTTCAAATTAACACA
>JBIKPB010000118.1:0-5410 GCA_044357705.1 Formosimonas sp.
CTGCACACAACACAGGTGTATCTCAAATCAGAACTGGGCTGGAAACTCTCGGTTTATCACGCAACAGTGGCGCAAGACAACAACAAACTGCTGGATGTACTACCAGATTTATTGCATTAAACCGACAAATGAACTGACATCAAAAAAAACGGGCAATTGCCCGTTTTTTATTCGCCCTGAAATCCACCGCGTCTAAAAGTCAGCACTAAAGTATCTCGATGTCCCACCTTATCAATGGGCTGTATTGGCGTGGACTCATGAATCACGCGCTCATCATCCAAAAACAGCATACTCCAAGGTTCGCTTAAACAAAATCGTTGACCATTAGGACCTTCGGCCTCAAATACACGCGTCTCACCCCCCTTAATCGCATTTCGACCAATCATCAAAACCGCAACAAAATCGACCCCATCTCGATGCGCCCCTTCAGGCGTCGGACGACCAATTCCATCCGTTGTGTCGATACGAAACTGGTGCGCCTCGATGAACCACGGTTGCACACCTTTGAGCGTGTTGCATTGGTCAACTAAAGCATTAATCAATCCACGCCAGCCTTTTTGAGCCACGACTTCCGGTGCAATCGGCTCAAACCAACGCTGCATACCACCATGCAATGCATTGTAGGTCAATGCTTGCCAGTGTGCTCGATGCTCCGTTTGGCTCAACTGCCCGTCTCGCGCAACAAAACAGGAGTGACGACGACGGCGATAACGCCCGCCATCTTTGAGATAGTTGTCTAATGGCAAATCATCCCAACTGCTTTGTAAATCGCTTAAATCAGATTCAGACACGCACATCCAATCCAAGACACTGGCGCGATTAAGAATCGCGTAGCCTTGACGATGCAGTGTGGGAATAATTTCAGTAAATGAGGTAATTGGTGGGGGAATTAAAATCATGGTGATTGGGCGGCTTGAGTGAGCAAATTGACCTAAACCCCATTGTAGCCAATGCAACTGTCATTACGCAAAGTAATTCGCCCAAATTCACCATTACGTCACACGTTCTCCATGTTCATCAATCACCGGCTCACCATCTTCTTTATTAAACGCAGCCAATTGCGGTAATGGCAAAATATCCAAAACCGCTTCAGATGGGCGGCACAGCTTCGTGCCCCATTCGGTCACGACTATTGGGCGGTTGATCAGAATCGGATGTTGCAACATCGCATCAATCAGCTCATCGTCGCTCAAGCTAGCCTTGTCGAGATTAAGCTCATCATACGGCGTGCCTTTGCGACGCAACAACTCACGCACGGGGATATTCATAGCCCCAATCAATTTCACTAACTGTGCTTTGCTCGGTGGGTTGTCGAGGTAATGAATGATCGTCGGCTCAATGCCAGTATTGCGAATCAGCGCCAAAGTATTGCGCGATGTACCGCAGATTGGATTGTGGTAAATGGTGATGGGGGGATGCATTGTTGACTCCAAATAAGTTGTTCATCCATGAGCGAAAAAGAGCGCACATAAGCTTCAGTAAGCCTCAACGAGCTCGCTCATACCAATCTTTACTTTGATTGACGATTTTGACCACGAGCAACATCACGGGCACCTCAATCAAGACACCCACGACCGTTGCCAAAGCTGCGCCCGAATGAATACCAAACAGGCTAATCGCGGCAGCAACTGCCAACTCAAAGAAATTAGATGCGCCAATCAAAGCGGATGGGCAGGCAACGCTGTGCTTTTCGCCCACCGCGCGATTGAGCCAATACGCCAAACCTGAGTTAAACAACACTTGAATCAAAATCGGCACCGCCAACAAAGCAATAATCAAGGGTTGCTCAAGAATTGATTGACCTTGAAAAGCGAATAACAAAACCAAAGTCGCCAACAGCGCAAGCATGGAATAAGGCCCGATTTGATGCATCGCCGCATCAAACTTTGCGTGCCCTTGCTTGAGCAAATAGCGGCGAATCATTTGCGCCAAAATCACAGGAACCACAATGTACAACACCACCGAAGTGATGAGCGTCTCCCACGGAATCGTAATCGCCGAAATACCGAGCAAAAATGCCACCAACGGCGCAAATGCAAAGATCATAATGGCATCATTCAACGCCACTTGTGACAAGGTGAACAACGGGTCGCCGTTGGTCAAACGACTCCAGACAAACACCATCGCCGTGCACGGTGCGGCCGCCAATAAAATCAAGCCCGCAATATAACTGTCGAGCTGCTCCGCAGGCAACCACGGCGCAAACAAATGGCGAATGAACAGCCAACCGAGCAAAGCCATCGAGAACGGCTTGACCAACCAGTTGATGAACAGCGTCACACCAATGCCTTTGACGTGCTGATGCACTTCATGCAACGCAGCAAAATCGACTTTAATCAGCATGGGAATAATCATCACCCAAATCAAAAAACCAATCGGCAAGTTGATTTGTGCGATTTCCGTCCGGCCGATTGCTTGAAAAACACTGGGCAACCACGCGCCGAGCGCAATACCGACCACAATACACAGTGCGACCCACAGCGTGAGGTAGCGTTCAAATACATTCATCTGACTGCTTGGCTTGATTTTTACATTCGTATTCGACATGATTCACACACCTTTTTCAGTAGTCAGACACAGCGCATCAGCATTTGGCGAGCACGGATTACCGCCACAGCAGTTTTCGGTCAAAAAAGCCAACAGCTGATTCATGGTCTCAAAATTAGCGGTGTAAATCACAAACCGCCCTTCGTTGCGCGCTGTGACCATATTGGCATGCGACAATTCTTTCATGTGAAAAGAGATGGATGACGGCGCGATGCTTGTCGCTTCGCCGATTTTGCCTGCAGATAAGCCAGCAGGACCGGCTTGCACTAAGGTACGAAAAATCGCCAAGCGGGATTCTTGAGCGAGCGCGGCGAGCGCGCTGACGATTGACGGAGTGGTTTGGAGTAAATTTATTTTCATTCTTCAATTATGATTGAAATATTGTAATCATGTCAATTAATTTTTGATGAGGTATTAGACTGACAGCAGAGGCTTGAATGATCAAGGCGTAGAGACGTATTTAGTATTAAATTGGATTTTTCGACATTAGCACTTGAAAAAAAACAAAGCCACCCTCATAATTAGCAGTCTAAGGACGTGAGTGCTAATAACATTGAGAAAACCACTGTAAACGCCCGATTCATTTTATTGTTAGTTTTTAATCGATTCATACTTTTAAGGAGTTTATATGAACATTCGTCCCTTACACGACCGTGTCATCGTCAAACGCGTAGACGCTGAGCGCACGACTGCATCAGGCATCGTGATTCCAGAGTCAGCTACCGAAAAACCAGATCAAGGTGAAGTGATTGCCATCGGTCCAGGCAAACGCAATGACCAAGGTGTTCAACAAGCCCTTGACGTTAAAGTTGGCGACCGTGTGTTGTTTGGTAAGTATGCAGGACAAGCCGTTAAAGTTGACGGTGATGAAGTCCTCGTGATGCGTGAAGAAGACATCATGGGCGTTGTCCAAGCTTAATTGATTGAATGTTAATTGAAATTTATCAGGAGTAAGAAATGCCAGCAAAACAAGTATTATTCGGCGATATCGCCCGTGCAAAAATGGTTGAAGGCGTTAACGTCTTGGCCGATGCAGTTAAAGTAACTTTGGGCCCTAAAGGTCGTAATGTCGTGCTCGAGCGCAGCTTCGGCGGCCCAACGGTCACTAAAGACGGTGTATCAGTTGCAAAAGAAGTCGAACTCAAAGACAAGTTCCAAAACATGGGCGCGCAAATGGTTAAAGAAGTCGCATCACGCACTTCTGACAACGCCGGTGACGGTACAACAACTGCGACCGTTTTGGCTCAATCAGTGGTTCGCGAAGGCATGAAATTCGTTGCTGCAGGTATGAATCCAATGGATTTGAAACGCGGTATCGACAAAGCGACCATCGCCGCCATCGAAGAATTGAAAAAAATCTCTCAACCAACCACATCAAACAAAGAAATCGCCCAAGTGGGTACGATTTCTGCCAACTCTGATGACTCAATCGGCAACATCATCGCTGAAGCGATGGACAAAGTCGGTAAAGAAGGCGTGATTACTGTTGAAGATGGTAAATCATTGCAAAACGAACTCGACGTCGTTGAAGGGATGCAATTTGACCGTGGCTATTTGTCACCATACTTCATCAACAACCCTGAAAAACAAGTGGTTGAACTCGACTCGCCATTCGTTTTATTGTTCGACAAAAAAATCTCGAACATTCGTGATTTGTTGCCAACATTGGAACAAGTGGCGAAATCTGGCCGTCCATTGTTAATCATCGCTGAAGACGTTGATGGCGAAGCATTGGCAACTTTGGTGGTAAACAACATCCGTGGCATCCTCAAAACTGCTGCCGTTAAAGCACCAGGTTTCGGTGACCGTCGTAAAGCCATGTTGGAAGACATCGCAATCTTGACTGGCGGTACTGTCATCGCTGAAGAAACTGGTTTGACTTTGGACAAAGTCACTTTGGCAGAGCTCGGCCAAGCCAAACGCATTGAGATCGGTAAAGAAAATACCATCATCATCGACGGCGCAGGCGAATCAGTCAACATCGAAGCGCGCGTCAAACAAATCCGCGCGCAAATCGAAGAATCAACGTCGGATTACGATCGTGAAAAATTGCAAGAACGCGTTGCGAAACTCGCTGGCGGTGTTGCAGTGATCAAAGTCGGTGCAGCAACCGAAATTGAAATGAAAGAGAAAAAAGCCCGCGTTGAAGATGCATTACACGCGACTCGTGCAGCGGTTGAAGAAGGCATCGTGCCTGGCGGTGGCGTTGCCCTCCTCCGTGCTCGTGCAGCGATCAGCGGTTTGACCGGCATCAATGCTGATCAAAACGCTGGTATCCAAATCGTTTTGCGCGCAATGGAAGAGCCACTGCGTCAAATCGTACAAAACGCTGGCGAAGAAGCCTCTGTGGTCGTGAATCGTGTGATTGCTGAAACTGGCAACTTCGGTTACAACGCATCGACTGGCGAATACGGCGATATGGTTGCGATGGGTGTGCTTGACCCAACTAAAGTCACGCGTACTGCATTGCAAAACGCAGCGTCGGTTGCCGGCTTGATCTTGACGACTGATTGCATGATCGCTGAAATCCCAGAAGACAAACCGGCAATGCCAGATATGGGTGGCATGGGTGGTATGGGCGGCATGATGTAACCAACGTTAATCCATCTTTGGAATAACTTTAAAAGCAATAAAACAAAACCTCAGCAAATGCTGAGGTTTTGTTTTGTAGAAATTGCAAATATTAAAAATGTACGGTTTTAGATCCAATAAATCATTAAAGCTTTTTCTGAACCACATATAAATCTTGATGTTCCCACCAATGCGCTTCTTTAAATAAAGCGATTTTTAATGGATGATGCGCCTGCAAGTCCGATATTTGATTCATAACATAGCTGGGATGTGTGTACGCCGTGCCGTAAAA
>JBIKPB010000119.1:0-5367 GCA_044357705.1 Formosimonas sp.
AATATGCGCTTGTTACGCCAATCACACCACTGCCTAAAATAACGATTTTCATAATAATGATCCGCAAAAAAATTGCATAAAAAACCACAGTGTAATAAGCTGAGGCTAATAACTTTTGCTATCATATTCAAAAATTGGTAGAATTACTTACTGAATTTTGTTTTTAATTTAAAAATGATTGGGGTTTTATGCGCGTTGAGAAAAAAACCAATAAAACATTGGATAAAATCGATCGAAAAATTTTATCGATTTTACAGAACGATGGTCGCATCGTCATGACCGAGTTGGCTGAGCAAGTAGGCTTATCACTCACTCCCTGTATTGAGCGTGTTCGTCGCATGGAGCGCGAAGGTATCATTATGGGCTATCACGCTCGCCTCAATCCGCGCGAATTGGGTGCATCATTGCTGGTCTTTGTTGAAATCAGTCTCAAAGATATGGCGAATGGCAAGTTTGAAGAGTTTCGACGTAGCGTTTTAGAAGTTGAACAAGTGCAAGAATGTCACTTGGTTTCAGGTGATTTCGATTACTTGATTAAAGCACGTATCCGTGAAATGAGCGAATATCGCCAGTTACTAGACGTGTTGTTGCGCTTGCCGGGCGTTGCTAACTCCAAGAGTTATGTGGTGATGGAAGAAGTCAAAGAAACCTTGGCTTTGTCGCTTAATTTGGCGAGTGTGTCGCCGATGATGCAAGCATAAGCAATTTGATTGCACAATTTGGCTTTTATCCCGTATAACATTGACTAAACGGATGGAGCGCCACCGCCTCGGCGAACAACTCTTCGCAGCGATCGGCGGCCTCAGCTCAACGCAGGCCTCCGAATCTCCAACGGCACCATCGTCGATGCCACCATCATCGCTGCACCCAGCTCAACCAAAAATGCCGACAACGCTCGCGACCCCGAAATGCGCTCCACCAAAAAGGGCCACCAAGGGCACTTCGGCATGAAACTGCACATCGGTGTTGACAGCAAAACCAGTCCTCTTCACAGCAGCACCGTGACCGCCAGCAACGTCCACGACAGTCAAGAATTACCCAAACTCATGCACGGCGATGAAACACGGTTGTGCGGCGATTCCGCTTACACCCGACAAAAAGCCGTTATGCGCCAGCGTTCGCCCAAAGCCCGTGACTTCACCAACCAACGCGGCTTTAGAAGCCGCGGCTTGACCGAAGCGCAACAACAAACCAATCGCCGTAAGGGTTCGGTACGCTCTCGCATCGAACATCCGTTTCTTTGGATCAAGCGCATTAGGGGCTTTACCATAGCAGGTTACCGTGGCTTGGCTAAAAACGCCAGTCGTGCATTTGTGCTGCTCGCTTTGTTCAATATCGTCCAGTGGAATCGTCAGCTGACACCATAATTCCGTCGGTACTGCGCTAAAACACGGCGTAGTGCCGTAAATCAGCTGTGTATCGGGACAATTTGCGATGAATTTGAGCTTATTTGTCTCTCAAAATCATCGGTTTATTAATCCGCGTTTCCTTAAGAATGAGTTCTTGGAGTTTTGGGTAATGACTCGCATTTTTTTGGTCATATTTTCCTTGTTGTACAGCTTTTGTAACGCCATCAACAGCAAGGGTGATCAACATAACCCCTGCACCATTATTGGGGTTAGATGTAACATCATTAAACATATTTGCGTCTTTTGCATTCGGATTTTTATAGGCATTCTCTTAAAACGTTGGACGTTCAATCGCTATGTTTGTAATTTTTGTCCGTTGTTCTGTCGTCCATGACGGAGTAAATGCTGCTGTACAAGCACTTAATAGTAATGGGGTGAAAATAATGATTTTTTGTGTAATGATTTTAAAATAGACATAATGAATTTTCGATAATAAAAGCGGTATTAACATACCGCTTTTATTCATTTTAAATGAAGTATTATTTATCCAAACCCGCTAAGCAAGTGTATTTGACAGTCACATAGTCTTCAATGCCGTATTTTGAGCCTTCTCGACCCAAGCCTGATTGTTTGACGCCGCCGAATGGAGCGAGCTCGGTTGAGATCAGGCCGGTGTTGACGCCGACCATACCGTATTCGAGTGCTTCTGACACACGGAAAATACGACCAATATCGCGGCTGAAGAAGTATGAGGCCAAGCCGAACTCGGTATCATTCGCGTATTGGATGATTTCTTCTTCAGTTTTGAAGCGGAACAATGGTGCCATAGGACCAAATGTTTCTTCTTTAGCCACTGCCATATCTTGCGTCACGCCCGTCAAAATGGTCGGCTCGAAGAATGAATGACCCAATGCATGGCGTTTACCACCCAGTGCGATTTTTGCACCTTTGGCAACTGCATCTGCGATGTGTTCTTCAACTTTTTCAACTGCTTTGTTGTCAATCATTGGGCCTTGAGTCACACCGTCTTGAATGCCGTTGCCGACATTGAGTTTGCCGACTGCGATGGCTAGTTTTTCAGCGAATTGATCGTACACGCCGTCTTGAATATATAAGCGGTTGGCACAAACGCAGGTTTGACCGGCATTGCGGTATTTGGATACAATGGCACCTTCAACTGCCGCGTCCAAATCTGCGTCATCAAATACGATAAAAGGTGCATTGCCGCCAAGCTCCATTGAAGCTTTTTTGATGGTCGGTGCGCATTGTTGCAATAAAACGCGACCGACTTCGGTCGAGCCGGTGAATGTGAGTTTGCGTACTGTTGGATTCGATGTGAACTCGGCACCGATCACGCGTGATTTACCCGTGATGACTTGGAATACACCGGCAGGTACGCCAGCGCGATGTGCGAGCTCAGCCATTGCCAAAGCCGAGAACGGCGTTAAGTCAGCAGGGCGGACAATCATCGGGCAACCAGCGGCCATTGCAGGAGCTGCTTTGCGTGTGATCATGGCATTAGGGAAGTTCCACGGTGTAATCGCGACGCACACACCGATCGGCTCTTTGGTGACCATGATGCGACGATCGTTCATGTTGGTGGGGATATTTTCACCGTACAAACGCTTGCCTTCTTCGGCAAACCATTCGATGTACGATGCGCCGTAAGCGATTTCGCCTTTGGCTTCAGCCAATGGTTTACCTTGCTCGGCAGTCAAAATCATCGCTAAGTCATCTTGATTTTCCATCATGAGGTTGAACCATTTGCGTAAAATCGCCGCGCGTTCTTTCGCGGTTTTTTTGCGCCAAGCCGGCCATGCGGCATTTGCATCAGCAATAGCTTTGGCGGTTTCGGCTTGGCCGAGGTGTGGAATCGTGCCGATGACTTCACCTGTGGCTGGATTGGTTACAGCCATAGTTTCTGTACCACTAACCCATTCGCCGTTCAGGTAGCATTGTTGTTTGAAAAGACTGGGGTCTTTGAGGTTTAGCATATTAAGTCCTTGTTAAATATAGTTTTAAAATTAATTTGATGTTGCATTCGGGGTTGCTGGCGCATGTAGAGCAATACAATTACCTTCAGAGTCTTCAAATTCAGCGACCCATCCTAATTCTCCAATAGAGGTTTTTGGGTAGAGAGTTTTCCCGTTGGATTGTTCCACTTTACTCAGTGCTTCTTCAATGCTAATGACTGAGAAATAAATCCGCGTTCCTTGTTTGCTCGGTGTGTAACTCGTTCCTTTTGACAGCGCGCCTGAGATGCCGAATTGATTTTCATCCGCAGGAAAAAAAGCCATTTCATTGCCGTCAATATGATTGAATTCAAATTCGACGCCAAATACAGCATTATAAAAAACTGTAGCGCGTGCCATATCATTAACGGGGATTTCAAAAAAACCAACAGGGTTCATCATTTTTCCTTTTGAAATGTGGTGAGTAAGTCACACACTAATAAAAACGGCTCTTTGCGTTTAAAAACACGAAGAGCCGATTTTACATGGATAATGAAGTTTACGCTTTTGCCGCTTCGATCAATACTTCTTCCAAGATCTTCATGCCTTCGTCAAACACTGAGTCTTGAATTGTCAATGGGAACAAGAAGCGAATCACATTGGCATAAGTGCCGCATGAAAGCAACAACAAACCGCGTTTCAATGCTGCCACCCGTACTTTTTGCGTGAAGTCAGGCGAAGGCATTTTAGTTGCAGGGTCGATGAATTCAACCGCATTCATTGCACCAGGACCACGAACGTCAGAGATTTGTGGCACTTGAGCGCGAATTGCGTTTAAGCGAGATTTGATTTTGTCACCCAAAATGTTGGCACGTTCGAGCAGGTTTTCAGAATCAATAATGTCTAAAACCGCGTGTGCAGAAGCGATTGCCAAGGCGTTACCGGCATAAGTACCGCCCAAACCGCCAGGTGCAGGTGCATCCATGATTTCGGCACGACCGCAAACGCCAGACAATGGCATACCACCCGCTAAGCTTTTTGCAAATGTCGTCAAATCAGCCGTAACATCGTAGTGTTCCATTGCAAACAATTTGCCCGTACGGCCAAAGCCGGTTTGGACTTCGTCAGCGATCAACAAAATGCCGTGTTCGTCGCAGAGCTTACGCAATTCACGCATGAATTCTGGTGATGCTTGATAGAAACCGCCTTCACCTTGAACTGGTTCAAGGATAATCGCAGCAACGCGAGTCGGTTCGATGTCGGCTTTAAACAGATTGTTGATGGCTTTGAGTGAGTCGTGAACAGTTACGCCATGCAACTCGACTGGGAATGGTACATGGTAGATTTCTGAAGGGAAGGGGCCAAAACCGATTTTGTAGGGGGCAACTTTACCCGTCAAAGCCATACCCATCATCGTACGACCATGGAAACCGCCCGTGAAAGCGATAACGCCCGCACGACCTGTAGCAGCGCGCGCGATTTTGATTGCGTTTTCAACAGCTTCTGCGCCTGTGGTAAAGAAGGCGGTTTTCTTTGGGTAATTACCAGGTGTGCGTGAGTTAATTTTTTCCGCCAACTCAACATAGCCTTCGTAAGGAACGATTTGGTAGGCGGTGTGGGTAAAGCGATCCAATTGTGCTTTGATGGCTTCAACTTGTTTGGGGTGACGATGGCCAGTGTTGATTACTGCAATACCACCACCAAAATCGATAAAGCGACGACCTTCAACATCCCAAATTTCAGAGTTTTCTGCACGTGCGGCATAAAAATCGGTCATAACACCAACGCCGCGAGGGGTCGCGGCGTTTTTACGGGTTTGTAAGTCTGCATTGTTGCTCATAGTGGTTTCCTTATCGAATATTGAAGTGAGTCACTCAAGTTTATAAAATTGGTCGTGTGAAAATAAATTTCGCTGGTCTCGAGATCGTTGTTTTAATTAAAACTAAAGACGGAGTCAAAAAGTCGTTTTAATGTAGTTTAATAACTTCTTTATTATAAACAACAAGCGGGGAAAAATTAAGACAATTTGCCTTTAAAAGGCAAATAAATTATTGTTTAATGCAGAA
>JBIKPB010000120.1:0-5330 GCA_044357705.1 Formosimonas sp.
AAAGCAGGTTTTATCCTGTCGTTTCGCCATTTTCTGTACCCATAACGCAATCGCTTGACCATTCATCGCCGGTATTCGAAAGTCGTTTCGCATCTACTAAACCTTTTACATCAGTTCATGCTGGTTCGATGGTTGAGCTCAAAAACGGCAGTATCCGTGCATTTTGGTTCTCGGGCAGCAGAGAGGGTGCATCTGATGTGACGATTCGCAGCGCAGTATTTGACCCTGCGGCAAGCGAGTGGAGTGATGAGCGTGAGGTTGTCAGTCGGCAAAGTACGCAAGCGGGCTTGTATCGTTACATCAGCAAGCTTGGTAATCCTGTGCCGATGCGGGCTTCGGATGGCCGGTTGTGGGTGTTTTACGTGACGGTCTCAATGGGTGGCTGGGCAGGCAGTTCGATTACTGCGGTTACTTCGGATGATGAGGGTGTGACTTGGCGTGCGCCGCGTCGTTTGCACAGCTCACCATTCTTAAACATCAGTACCTTAATCAAAGGGGCACCATTTTTGTATGCCGATGGTACGATGGGCTTGCCGGTTTATCATGAGTTTTTAGCAAAGTTTCCCGAGATTTTACGCATCGATAATAAGGGTAATGTGTTGGATAAACAGCGCTTGGCTGCTGCCGGACATGGAGCGATTCAACCGGTGTTGTTGGTGCAAAATGCGCAAAATGCATTGGTATTGACCCGTAACTCAAGTCGTGAGTTGCCGCGCTATGCTCAAATGATATCGACACATGATGCAGGTCAAAGTTGGAGTGCGATCACGCCGACGGTTTTGCCCAACTCTGATTCGGCTTTGGCTGCAGTGGTTTTATCCGATGGGCGTTTGTTGGCGGTGATGAATCATCAGGATTCGGGGCGTGAAAACTTATCATTAATGCGATCAGCTGATGCGGGTCAATCTTGGCGTGTGGTTGAAGTGCTTGAGGATCAGTTGGCGCTGCGCAAGCAAAAGCCGACTGAACAAGCATGTCTGAACGTTGTTGAAGGCTTAGTGAAGCAATCGGATGTGAAAATCGCTGCATCTGCTGTGTTGGTCAAGGATTATGTTGAGTCGGCGAAGAAAAATGTCGATCCTGCAGACGATTGCAATTTCGAGTTTTCTTATCCTTATTTGATCCAAGCTCAAAACGGTGATTTTCATGTGTTGTACACGTGGAATCGTGCATTTATCAAGCATTTACGATTCAATGCCGCATGGTTGGAGCAGCGATTGAACGGGAGTAAACCATGATTTTGACGGATATGACGGGGTTGGTAGGCATTGCTTTTGCTGTCGCTGTATTGCTTGTACGTTTGTTGGGGGCAAAATATTTGTCCCGTGTGACCGGCTTTTTGTTAGTAGGTATCTTGATGGTCACAGCCTTATTATCAGTGATTCAGGGCTTGTCTTTGGCGGGTTATTTGCGCGGTTATGTGGGTGATTTGAGCATAACAACATGGGTCGTGTTGAGTATTATTTTGTTCGGTAAGGGTAGGTCGCTTGTGTCGCAGCGACATGATTTGTTGGTTTTGATTGCGCTGACTGCGCTGATTTTTTATCCGCTCGCATTGGGTTTGGGTTTGTTTGATCCCTATCGTTTGGGTTTTGGTCACATCGGTTTTATGGTGAGCTTGCTGCTGCTGTCGCTATGGTGTGTCTATCAGCAAAAAAACCTGATCGTTTGGAGCATTTGTCTTGCTTTATTCGCATGGACAGTAGGTTGGTCTGAGTCGAATAACATGTGGGATTATTTGATTGATCCGTGGTTATCGGTTTATGCGGTTGGTGCGATGATTCGTCACTTATGGTGTAAGGTTGTGTCGAGAAAGATGCCAGTACGTCATGTCTGATTTGTTTGCTGATCCTGCTCATTTAAACAACGGTGTGCCATTGCCTGAGCGACTTCGTCCAAAACTCATTACTGAAGTGGTGGGTCAAAAGCATTTATTGGGTGAAGGGCAGCCACTGTCCGTCGCTTTTGCAACAGGGCGTTTACATTCCATGATTTTTTGGGGGCCGCCCGGCGTGGGCAAGACCACATTGGCACGGTTGGTGGCGGATGCATTTGATGCGCATTTCATTGCGCTCTCGGCGGTGCTGGCGGGCGTAAAAGATATTCGTGATGCGGTTGAGTTGGCCCAAGTGTTGCGTGGGCAAGGGCGCAAAACGGTTTTGTTTGTCGATGAGGTACATCGATTTAATAAGGCACAACAAGATGCGTTTTTGCCGCATGTTGAGTCTGGTTTGTTGACGTTCATTGGCGCGACGACTGAAAACCCATCGTTTGAAGTGAACAACGCTTTGCTGTCACGGGCTTCGGTTTATGTCTTACAACCGTTGGCCGATGAGGACTTATTGGTGTTGATTGAGCGCGCTGAAGCTCATTTAAACATCACGATTGAATCTGCTGCAAAAACGCTCTTGCTGGCCAGCGCCGATGGTGATGCGCGCCGATTGTTGAATCAGATTGAAGTGACTTCGCAGTTGGTTAATGAGGGTACGGTGTTGAGCGAAGCACATGTTAAAACCAGTTTGGGTGCAACCTTGCGACGGTTTGACAATGGCGGCGATGCGTTTTACGATCAAATCTCGGCGCTGCATAAATCGGTGCGTGGCTCCAATCCCGATGCCGCTTTATATTGGTTTTGTCGCATGTTGGATGGTGGCACCGATCCGCGTTATTTGGCGCGGCGAATCGTGCGCATGGCTTGGGAAGACATCGGTTTGGCCGATCCGCGTGCGATGCAGATTTGCAATGAAGCGGCGCTCACCTATGAGCGACTCGGTTCGCCCGAAGGTGAGTTGGCCTTGGCGCAAGCGGTTTTGTATTTGAGCGTCGCGGCTAAATCCAATGCGGGCTATAACGCTTACAATGCAGCGCGTGCATTTATTAAGCAAGACGGTTCTCGACCCGTACCGGAGCATTTGCGTAATGCGTCGACCAAGCTGATGAAGGATTTGGGCTATGGTAAAGACTACCGTTATGCACATAATGAGGAAGGCGCGTATGCGGCAGGCGAAAATTATTTCCCCGATGATATGCAGAAACCGGTGTGGTATGCGCCCACAGACCGCGGCTTAGAAGGTAAAATAGCGGACAAATTAAGCGCATTGCGGGCTTTGGATGATGAAGCCGAGCAGCGCAAGCGAAAATCATAATTTCATTTTTTAGAATATATTCCTTATGTTAGACATCCAATTACTCCGCAAAGACATCGAAGCGACTGCCGCACGCCTTAAAGCGCGCGGCTTTGAATTTGATACAGCTGCTTTTAATGGTTTAGAAGCACAGCGCAAAGCGATTCAGGTCAAAACCGAAGAATTGCAAGCGCAGCGCAACAAACGCTCTAAAGAAATCGGTGTGCGCAAATCACAAAAGCTCAGCGCCGATGACATCATGGCCGAAGTTGCTGGGATTGGGGATGAGTTGAAATCGTCAGCGGTACGTTTGGATGAAATCCAAACCGAGTTGAGCGATATTTTGATGCGCATTCCCAATTTGCCGCATGAGTCGGTGCCGATTGGCGCCGATGAGTCGGATAATCTTGAAGTATCGCGTTGGGGTACGCCACTTGAGTACGACTTTGAAGTGCAGGATCATGTCGCGATTGGTGAGAAACTCGGCGGTTTGGACTTTGATATGGCTTCAAAAATTGCGGGTTCGCGTTTCATGTTTTTGCGCGGTGGTTTGGCGAAATTGCATCGTGCATTGGCGCAATTGATGTTGGATGTACAAACTGAACAGCATGGTTACACCGAATGCTACACACCATATATTGTTAATGCAGAGAGTTTGCTCGGCACGGGGCAGTTACCTAAATTTAAAGAAGATTTATTTTGGGTCAGCAAAGGTGGTGACGAAGACGCTCGTGAACTGTATTTAATCCCCACATCCGAGATTCCACTGACCAATACGGTACGTGATGTGATTGTACCGCTCGAAGAATTGCCGATTAAACTCACTGCACACACGCCATGCTTTCGTTCAGAAGCAGGCAGTGCAGGGCGCGACACGCGCGGCATGATTCGCCAGCATCAGTTTGATAAAGTTGAAATGGTACAAATCGTACATCCTGAAAAATCATACGAAGCATTGGAAGAGATGCGCGGCCACGCGGAGAAAATTTTGCAATTGTTGGCGTTACCGTATCGCGTCGTTCAACTTTGTACCGGTGATATGGGTTTTGGAGCTTCAAAAACCTACGATTTAGAAGTGTGGGTGCCTTCACAAAATACTTATCGTGAGATTTCCAGTGTGTCGAATTGCGAAGCATTTCAAGCACGTCGTATGCAAGCACGCTTTCGCAATTCTGATGACAAACCCGAACTCGTGCATACATTAAATGGCTCAGGCTTGGCAGTAGGGCGCGCATTGGTGGCATTGCTCGAAAATCATCAACAAGCAGATGGTTCAGTCAAAATCCCTGTTGCATTGCAAAGTTACATGGGTGGGAAAACAGAGTTGAGCAATCATTAATTGTTATGGCTGCATCGTTAGCATGTGTAAGAACTCAAATCGAGAAAACCACGCTAATTTAACAAAAAGCACTTGCAGAAAATAGGTAAATACTGCATAATCTCGTTTCTTCGCGTTCGGGGGTATAGCTCAGCTGGGAGAGCGCTTGCATGGCATGCAAGAGGTCAGCAGTTCGATCCTGCTTATCTCCACCAAACGTTTGAATAGATGCTTCCATCGTCTATCGGTTAGGACACCGCCCTTTCACGGCGGGAAGAGGGGTTCGATTCCCCTTGGAAGTACCAATATTTTATAAAAAGCAAATCTTTGCTTTTTATGGTTTTAAGTTCTAAGCTCCCATCGTCTAGAGGCCTAGGACACCACCCTTTCACGGTGGTTACAGGGGTTCGAATCCCCTTGGGAGTGCCAGCAATTCTCAATAAAATCAATAGCTTAGTAAAAATTAAAGACCATAAAACAGACTGGACTAATCCAGTTTGGTCAATATTTTGGTCGGTATTTTAAAGCTGGTTACTGACTTTTCTCTCAGCAAAAATCATCTCCGCTCTTTAGCCTGCGCCGTCATCATCTGATGGTATCCATTGCGCGTGAATGCGGCGAATCATTCCCCAATCTTTATGACCCATTTGTTTGGACAGCCACGCGGGGTTTTCGCCAGCGGCTTGCCCGTGATGTGTAATCCCCCCACAAAAAAGCACCATTTAAAAGTAGAACTTTCTCGTAAACTTAGACAAGGAGATGTAATCCCCCCAGAAAAAAGCACCATTTAAAAGTAGAACTTTCTCGTAAACTTAGACAAGGAGAATTTCTATGAAGACCTCAAGATACAGCGACAGTCAAATACTGTCGATACTCAAACAAAACGA
>JBIKPB010000121.1:0-5318 GCA_044357705.1 Formosimonas sp.
TCAATTTTGTGAGGCCACCTCTCACCTTAGCTGTGGCATGTACATCATCAGGGCTCATGCTTCTGACCAACATAAAGCCTCCCGATCACGTTATTAAACACTTGAATTAACGACTCCCTCAACTCAAGTGTTACTGAGTTTTTAGTCGAACTCTAAATGAATTGATAACTTTAAGCGCATCATCGTATGCTTTGCCAGACTTTTGTTTAGACAGAAGCGTGATATTTGCGTTAATTCCAGTATCACTGTCACGGAGTACATAGGTGACACAAGTCACGTATTTAAAACCGAAGCTCTTTTTATCAGTATAAAGCGATAAAAATCCCGATGAAACATCCGATTGATGAACTACTCTGGTGTCTTTAGCTTCGACAGAACCTTTTATATATTGGAAGCAAACCACGTTTTGCATCGATGATGTAGCTTCGGTCATGCTCATTTTACTTAAAGGACTATCTTTTTTTGGCTCAAAAAATAGGGCTTCTAACGAAATATTGTCCGTATCCGCAATTTTTAACATTTGTATTGGCGAGCTTTTGGAAACTTGTTTCTTTAAAACCGACCATGAGTCAGGGATTTCATAATCAATGTTTTTTGTATCAGAAATCGACAACGTTTTATCAAAAGCAAAACAATCAAATGTCATGATAGACATTAAGACACAGACAATGTACTTCATGTTTTCCTGACTCATTAACTTTCCGTCCCTCGCAACTCCAACTTATGCTCCAGATAATGAATGCTGAAGCCACCATCATTAAACGCTTTGTCGTTCATCATTTCGCGGTGTAGCGGAATGTTGGTCGAGATGCCCTCAACAACCATTTCCGACAATGCAGTACGCAAACGAGCAATCGCTTGCTCACGGGTGTCGCCGTAGGCGATCAATTTACCAATCATCGAGTCGTAGTGCGGCGGCACAAAGTAGTTGGTGAAGACGTGCGAATCGACGCGAATGCCAGGGCCGCCTGGTACATGCCACATCGTAATGCGACCCGGACTTGGCGTGAATTTAAATGGGTCTTCTGCATTGATACGGCACTCGATCGCGTGGCCTTTGAGGACGATGTCTTTTTGTTTGTAGCGAAGTTTTTCGCCGGCAGCAATGCGAATTTGCTCCTGTACGATGTCGATGCCCGTGATTAACTCAGTGACGGGATGCTCGACTTGGACGCGCGTGTTCATCTCAATGAAGTAAAACTCGCCATCTTCATACAAAAACTCAAACGTACCGGCTCCGCGATAACCCATTTTTTCACAAGCGCGTGCGCAACGCTCGCCGATTTTTTCGATCAGTTTGCGTGGGATTCCTGGAGCTGGTGCTTCTTCGATGACTTTTTGGTGACGACGTTGCAATGAACAGTCGCGCTCACCCAAATAAACCGCATTGCCATGTGTGTCAGCAAGGATTTGGATCTCGACGTGGCGCGGATTGGTGAGGAATTTCTCCATGTACACTTCGGGGTTGCCAAATGCCGCACCCGCCTCAGCCTTGGTCATCGCTACCGCGTTGAGCAAAGCGGCTTCGGAATGCACAACACGCATACCGCGTCCACCACCACCGCCAGCGGCTTTGATGATGACCGGATATTTGATTTCTTTCGCCATTTTGAGGATTTCATCGGGATCATCGCCCAAAGCATCAGGCGAACCGGGTACGCAAGGCACACCCGCTTTGATCATGGTCTGTTTGGCGACAACTTTATCGCCCATCGTACGAATCGAGTCAGCAGTTGGGCCGATGAACACAAAGCCGGACTGTTCGCACTTTTCAGAAAAACCGGCATTTTCTGACAAAAAGCCGTAACCGGGATGAATCGCTTGCGCGTCAGTGACTTCGGCTGCAGCGATAATCGCGGTCATGTTGAGGTAACTTTGCGATGAGGGAGCGGGGCCGATACAGACCGATTCGTCGGCGAGCTTGACGTATTTGGCTTCACGGTCAGCTTCTGAGTGCACAACGACGGTTTTGATGCCCATTTCGCGGCAGGCGCGCTGGATACGCAAGGCGATTTCGCCGCGATTGGCGATAAGAATTTTTTCGAACATGTGATGTCCCTTTGTGTGGTTATCAGTTGTGTTCGGCGGCTGCTCGGCGCGATATCAGATGTTCGACCTGAAAATACGGAACCGGAGCCGTCGGATTTTATAGGATTGAATCAAGCGCGTCTTGCGTGAAAAATCATGAACATCAACAACAAAACTTCTTTTACTTTTAAGTTCACGCTAAAGCTGTGATTTTCCGGCAAATTGCAACAAACGCGCTTATTTCGATCAGCCGATCAAGAATAATGGTTGACCGAACTCAACCGGCTGGCCGTTTTCGGCCAAAATTTGTGTGATCACACCATCAGCATCGGCTTCGATTTCGTTCAATAACTTCATCGCTTCAATAATGCAAACAGTTTGGCCTTTTTTGACGGTATCACCGACATTGACAAATGGTGTAGCACCGGGTGATGACGCGCCATAGAAAGTACCGACCATAGGCGATTTGACTTGGTGACAGGTAGGTGCATCAGGTATGGCGTCAGCAGGAGCGGTGACGGGTGCAGTGCCAGTAGCCAACGGCGCGGCAGCTGCGGGTGCAGCTTGAGCGTAGAGCACCTGTTGTGCGCCACCTCCTTTAACGATACGTACTTTGCCTTCGGCTTCGGTAATTTCGAGTTCAGAAATTTCAGATTCCGAGACCAAGTCGATTAAGGTCTTGAGTTTGCGTAAATCCATGGTGTTGCTCCTTAAAAATTGATGCGAAAATGCTCATCGAGCACTTTTCGGCAGTTGAGATTTTATGGTGCTGATCGCGCCAAACCCCAATACCGCCCGCCTAAAACAGTAAGAATTCGGACTCAAAAAGATTGAGTGGAGCGCATTATATCGCTTATTTTTTATCAAATGTGGCTTAATCTCATCTAACAAGCGATTAAAACACCGCAACCCTATTTTAACCGAACGCACGTTCGCATTATATTGGGCGTATACTTATCGGCTTATTTTGTCACTCTTCGCTTCACTCATGCTCAATCCGGTTTTCAAATCCCGCCCCTTTATCGCTTTGCTCACTTATCGCCTGTGTGTGATCATGTGCTACCAAATTACCGCCGTAGTGGTCGGCTGGCAAGTGTATGAATTGACGCATGACAAGTTGGCGCTCGGCTTGATCGGTTTGGCAGAAGTGACCCCCTATTTTGCCAGCGCATTGTTCGCTGGCTACGCCGTGGATCATTACGACAAACGCCGTTTGGGCATCATCGCCTGTTTACTATTATTGCTCATGGCATCGGTGTTAACCGTATTTTCAGCACATTTAGCACCTGTTTTGGAGCATTACGGTGCTTGGCCGATTTATGGTGCGATTGCCTTGTCGGGTTTGGCGCGCGCATTTTTAAACCCTGTTTATAACACTTTATTGGTTCAGCTGATTAAGCGTGAAGACTATGTGCGTGCCGCAGGTATTGGTGCATCGGTCTTTCAAAGCGCTCAAATTTTGGGCCCTGCAATCGGTGGCGGCTTGCTGGCTTTAGGCAATCCAACCATCGCTTATATGGTGACCATGTGCTTCGCGCTGACCGCAACAGTCGCATTACTTTTCATCCACAGCGCTCCTGTGATCAGCCAAGGTCGTCCGAGCTTAAAAGACATCAATGAAATTTTCAGCAGCATCGGGCAAGGATTACGCTTCGTATTCGGCCATCAGATTTTATTAAGTGCACTGGCTTTAGATATGTTCGCAGTCTTGTTCGGCGGTGCCATGGCGTTATTGCCTGCATTCGTTAGTGATGTACTGCACTCGGGTCCCGAAACACTGGGCTTATTGCGCGCAGCACCGGCAATTGGTGCCATTACCATGGGCTTATATTTAACGCGCAAGCCGATCAATCGCCATGCGGGCAAGATTTTGCTCTGTGCGGTTGCCGGTTTTGGTGTGTGCATGATCGCTTTTGCCCTCTCAACGCACTTATGGCTATCGATGCTGTTACTGAGCATCTCCGGCTTGCTCGACAGCGTTTCGGTGGTTTTGCGTTCAACGATTTTGCAACTTTCAACCCCCGACGAAATGCGTGGCCGCGTCTCGTCAATCAACGGCATTTTTATCGGCTCATCGAATGAACTCGGCGCATTTGAATCCGGCGTCACCGCCAGTTGGTTCGGTTTAGTGCCGTCAGTCGTTATCGGCGGTATGATGACCTTGTTGGTCGTCGGCATCATGGTCAAAGTATCGCCGAAACTGCGTAAATTGGATATTAGTGACTTACTCTAAACCCAAACGAGATACTCACAACCTCTACAAGTTGATAATTGATAAGAAATTCAATTTCATCAATCTCTTATCAGACATTAAAAAGCGAGCCTCAAAAGCTCGCTTCATCAAAAAACCTCAGCTCAAAATCACCGCGCGGCTAAAAATCGCAACGCCGCCTCATATCCATAAGCCCCCAATCCACTGATCACGCCCACCGCAATCTCCGAAAAATACGAATGATGGCGGAACGCCTCGCGTTGGTACACATTGGACAAGTGTACCTCAACAAACGGGATCGCTACCCCCGCCAATGCATCGCGCAACGCCACGCTGGTATGGGTATACGCCGCAGGATTGATCACAATCGCATCGACCTTGCCACGCGCGGCATGAATCGCATTGACGAGCTCGCCCTCAATGTTGTTTTGCACATGACTGAGCTCAACGCCCAACTCTGCGGCAATGGTCACCAAATGCGCGTTAATATCCGCTAGAGTTTGCGAACCGTAAACTTCCGGCTCACGTGTGCCGAGCAAGTTTAAATTCGGACCGTGGATCACTAAAATTCGTTTCATTATGATTCCTTTAAGGAAATGCAGAAAAGTAAAAGCCTATTTTTCCGTAGCACACATTAGAAGCTTGTTGGAGCAACCCGAACAAAATTTAAATAAAATCAATCGCTTGGACGAAAAAATCGCACCTTTTCGACCCAGTTTAAAAGGGGTTAAATCGTAAAACTGCTGCCTTCAACCACTGATTTTAAAGCACTGACCCAGCGTTTGGCTTTTAAACCGTACTGATCTTTCACCACATCGGCGCGCGTGTACAAGTCAGACCATTCGACCTTTAACGGCGCACCCTTAAATGCGAGCGCGATCCGATTGCCATCGTGAATTTCGGGCAACGCAACCACACGACCGCCGAATGCTTCTTTAAGATGAGTCATATTGCGTTCAAAACTGGGATGGTCACCAAACAGATTCACCGTCAACAGACCCGTTTCATTTAAGGCATTGAAACAATCTTGATAAAACGCGACCGAATCGCATACCGGCCCTCGCGCAGTCGCATCATA
>JBIKPB010000123.1:0-5290 GCA_044357705.1 Formosimonas sp.
CTCACGTCGCAACTCATAGTCGGTACGCAGCAATGCTTCAAATCGTTGGCGCGTATGGAGGGACATCATGCCAATGCTGTAGTCAGCGGCTAACGCACGGCGGAGGTTAGGTTCTGTGTAGTTCATGATTCAAAGCACTTACGCAATTGTTCCAAACCTCGGCGTACCCATGACTTAACCGACCCAAGCGGTTCGCGCAGATGCTGAGCAAGCTCTGTGTGAGAAAAACCTTTGAAATAAGCAATTACAATGGATTGTCGCTGCTTGGCCTCAAGTTGATCTAAGCACTGGTTAAGTGTTGCTTTGTCATTGGCTGCCAAAAGTTGCTCCAATGGTCCTGCGGACATGTCCTCAACATACTCCATCGGGTCGTTTTCTTTATTGGGTAAAGATTCTTCACGGCGACGGCGCAGATGATCAATCGCCAAATTATGCGTAATCTGTGTCATCCAAGTCATCGGAGCAGAAAGTGTTGCATCGTAATTTTTGGCATTGTGCCAAATGCGTATAAAACTCTCTTGTAAGATTTCTTCGGCCCAATCTTTGCGGCGCAAAACTTTGAGCGCCACAGCAAACAAATGTGCAGATGTGGCTCGATACAACGCTTCAAAAGAATGTTGGTGACCTAGAGCGCATTGACTTAAATGAGCTTTAAGTACAGCAGTGTCCAGTATAGCGATGGCAACTCTCCAATCTGATTTTGGTAGGTTAGCTCTACCATACGGCACATCGTACCACGCAAAAATCAAAAGTGCATGTATATGTCAACAGAGACTCATTAACGAGTTTTCAAAGTCAAATGATTGCATGTACAAAGCACTACCTGGGCGACTGAATTGCTCAATTACCGAATTGGGATCACATCGGTAATTGTTAAAGACAGTCGCCCAAGCCACTTAGTCATTCAAACTGAATGATGTATCAAGATTACTTAGGCAACAGTACGCGATCAACCACTTGAATAACGCCATTTGACTGATACACGTCATAAGTGCTGATGTTCGCCACACCACCATTTTCGTCTTTAACGATCAGATTATTGCCATTCATCATGACCCAAAGTTTGTCACCACTCAGAGTATTAAGCTCAGTTTTACCACCACCCGATTTGATTTTGCTCATCAATTCATTTTTGTCGAGTTTGCTAGCCACTACGTGTGCAGTCAAAATTTTAGACAACGAAGCTTTATTTTCGGGCTTCAGCAAGTTATCAACAGTACCTGCTGGCAACGCTGCAAAAGCACTGTTTACAGGCGCAAATACTGTAAATGGCCCCGCACCTTTAAGCGCATCAACCAAACCTGCCGCTTTAACAGCTGCAACCAAAGTGGTGTGATCGACCGATTTAACAGCATTGTCAATAATATCTTTACTCGGTAACATGCTTTGTCCACCGACCATTACAGAATCACCCATCATTTGTGCATGAGCCATCCCCACACCAGTAACAACTGAAATTGCCAAAGCAGTGTGAACCATTGATTTTTTAATTTGAGTAGTTTTCATTTTGTCTATCCTTTAAAAGTTAAGTGAACGAGTGATGTTTTGTACTCGTAATCCTTATACGGATCAGATTCGACTTTGGATGCAAGAAAATTAAAAATAATTGAAATAATTTACGGAATTCAACTTCAAACAAGCCAAGGTTGACGAAACCTTGATTGATGAGTTGGGTACGTTTGATTTTACCAGGTCGGCCAGTAACGTGGTGTTGGTGGGCGGCACTGGAAGCGGTAAAACCCATTTGGCAACGGGATTAGGGGTTAAAGTGATCGGGCAATACGGTAAGCGGGTACGCTTTTACTCCACTGTTGACTTGGTCAATCAATTGGAAATTGAGAAGGTGGCTGGTAAACAGGGGCGTTTGGCGATGAGTATCGGTAATGCGCCCCAAAAAATGGTAGTTAAAATTAATTTAAAGTACGTAATCGTGGTTTGGCGAGAATGGAGCATTGAAGGCTTTACAAAAAATAAAACGAGCACCGAGATTACTCGGTGCTCGTTTTATGATGTCAGCATAAGTTGTTTGACGATATGTTTTCACATCTATGGTTAGTTTTATTCACATCAATTTCATGATTACTCGCATCCGAGCACCCCATCTTTATGATGGATCAATGCTTAACCAGTCGACATGCTCTATTTCACCGTTACTTTATAAACGCTGACATACACAGGCGCAACATCTTTTTCCCACGGACGGCGATACTCTAACCTCAAGGTATGTTGCCCAGCATTAACGGCCTCAAACTGCCAAACATCTACGCCTCCCGCGCCAACAACTCTATCCACGCTCTGTTTTGGCTCAAAACTTCTTTTGCTTTGCTTCAAGGCATCGCCTGCATTCTCAGCCAACACCCACGAATATCCCGTACTTGGGTTGCTCGCCAAACGCACCGTTAAGGTCTGCCCTACTGGCAGTTGCATAGTTTGAACCGACAATGCTTGATTAACCGCCACAGCATTCTGTGCCGCGGTCACACCCGACGAATTTTGCGCACATGCACTCAAGCTTAAAATGGCAGCGACACCGATCAATTGCCCCATTATTTTTGGGAAAAATTTCATAAATAATCCTTTCTATAAAAATAAAACATCCATACTAAATGAATAGTAACGCATCAAGACCTCAAACTGACTCAGCAATGCCCAATAAATCCTTCGCAATCGCCTCCGCCACATAGATGCCATCGACACCCGCCGATAAAATCCCACCCGCATAACCCGCACCCTCACCCGCCGGATACAAACCTTTGACATTCAAGCTTTGATACGACTCACCATCACGCGTCACACGCACCGGCGACGACGTGCGTGTCTCCACACCCGTAATCACTGCGTCGTATAAATTGTAACCACGAATCTGTTTGTCAAAAGCAGGCAACGCCTGACGCACCGCCGTGATCGCATACTCAGGTAAGCTCGAATTCAAGTCACCCCACTTCACACCGGGCTTATACGATGGTAAAACGCTGCCCTCTCCCGTAGAGGCTTGATCCGCAACAAAATCACCGAGCAATTGCGCAGGCGCAGAATAATCACCACCCCCCAACTCAAATGCGCGGCTTTCCCAAAATCTCTGAAACGCAATCCCCGCCAACGGGCTGTCATCACCGTAATCTTTTGGCTCAATCCCAACCACGATGCCCGAATTGGCATTACGCTCGTTACGTGAATATTGACTCATGCCATTGGTCACCACGCGATTTGGCTCAGACGTCGCCGCAACCACTGTACCACCCGGACACATGCAAAAGCTGTAAACACTGCGACCATTACGCGCATGATGCACCAACTTATAATCCGCCGCACCCAAAATCGGATGACCCGCATAATCACCAAAACGCGCCTTGTCGATAATCGACTGCGGATGCTCGACGCGAAAGCCAATCGAAAACGGCTTCGCCTCCATAAACACACCATGCGCATGCAACATCTCAACCGTATCGCGCGCACTGTGACCGAGCGCCAGCACGACATGGCGACTGTGTAGCACTTCACCGCTCGCCAACTGCACGCCAATAATTTGCATACTGTCACCAGATTGATCGAGCACCACATCCGTCACACGCGACTCAAAGCGCACCTCGCCGCCCAAACTGATGATCTCCGCACGCATCCGCTCAATCACACCGACCAAACGAAAAGTGCCGATGTGCGGTTTATTAATATACAAAATTTCATCCGGCGCACCCGCCTTAACGAACTCGTTAATCACCTTACGCCCGTAATGCTTCGGATCCTTGATCTGGCTGTACAACTTCCCATCCGAAAAAGTCCCCGCGCCACCTTCGCCAAACTGCACGTTCGACTCAGGATTAAGCACTTTTTTGCGCCACAAGCCCCACGTATCTTTCGTGCGCTGACGCACATCGCGCCCACGCTCCAACACAATCGGCCGCAAACCCATTTGCGCCAACAACAACGCTGCAAATAACCCACACGGCCCAAAGCCAATCACAATCGGCCGTTGCTGACCCGCAGGAAAGGCATCAACTTTAGCGACAAAATGATAAGAAGTATCAGGACTTGGCTTGATGTGAATATCATCCGCAAAACGCGCCAAAACCGTCGCTTCATCAGCCAACTCAACATCCACCGCATAGCTCAACAAAATCTCGCGCACCTTGCGCGCGTCATAGCTGCGTTTAAATACGTTGAATGAAATCAACTCCGCCGGTTTAATCTTCAGCCGAGTGATAATTGCTTGTTTGAGTTGTTCGTGTAATTGAGCATTGAGTTTATCCTCCTGCTCGCCTTGCAAATGATGCTCAGGCAGATTTTGCTCAAACTCGCGTACCAGCGGCACGCGCAATTCATTAATGCGCAACATGGTGTTTCTCCGAAGCCTATTTATGGCCTAATGGTTAAAAATAAATTATTTTTTGATTTTAGAAACTCTATCAACGGTAATGACTCTATAAGTATTTGAATTTATAGTGATCCTAATATCTTTCTCAAGATTTTCAAGGTAAAAGTTTTTCCCAATTTTTTGAATACATTCTTCTTGAATATCACTGATGAAGGTGAAAAGCATTCTTTCAATTTCGCGCTTTGAATAATTAGTTTTTAATTTTTTATTAATTCTTCCATACACAAGCTCTGTATAACAAATGCGATTTAAAATATCATCTTTGTTCTTATTCATTTTTTCACTCTTACCACTCAAAGTTATGTTTAACTGTTTGAAGCAGATTTCTAAAACCCACCACGAAAAAAGTAGTTTTTTACTTCTTCGAATTTACTTTATACTTAAATCCAACGCTTTATTGTATGATCGCCCATCACTCACCCAGCAGGAGATTGCCATGAAAACACCTCATTATCTACTCATTGCAGCGATGGTGTTGTGCTCAAATACCGCAATGGCTCAACAAGACAAACTCATCCAATTCAAACGCGGATACTCATCAGCAACGCTTACCGATCAAGTCAAAGGCTACAACCGAACCTATGTTTTTTATGCCCGTCAAGGACAAAAAGCCACCATCACCTTAACACCCGTTGGTGGTGATAAAGGACAACTGGCCTTTTCAGTGTACTCATACTGCGGCGAAGAGTACGGCGAACCTTTGACAGACCAACTAGTCAACTGGCGCGGCATTTTACCATGCACCGACAAATATTCAATTGATGTCAGCCCCTCTGACAACGCAATGAAAAACAACTATCGCCTCAAATACTCACTTAAAGTCAAGATTCAATAAAACTCAATTTCGCTAATCACGCGCATTTATGGGTCTAAACATCGACGTAAAAATAACAAGGCGGATTTGATAAAAATCCGCCT
>JBIKPB010000124.1:0-5250 GCA_044357705.1 Formosimonas sp.
AAAAAGCGCGCTATGAGCGTGCGTGATACATTGATCGCTTTAGGCGTGACTGAAAACCAATTGGAATTGAAAAAACCTGAGCAAGCGCAAGGCAGCGGTAATAACTCTGAAGTACGTCGTGTGGAAGTGACATTGATTAAATAAAAGAATCAGTACCTCATATAATAAAAAATCCCTTCGTAATTGAAGGGATTTTTTATTGGTTTTTAAAATCGCAAATGAATATGGATCATCAAACCGTATTAGGTATCAATATTATTCACATACACTGCATTAGTTTCAATAAAGGCACGGCGCGGTTCAACATCATCACCCATCAAGGTCGAGAAAATCTGATCGGCAGCAATAGCGTCTTCGATTTTGACTTGTAACAATCGACGTGCAGTTGGATCCATCGTTGTTTCCCATAATTGATCGGGATTCATTTCGCCCAAACCTTTATAACGTTGACGGCTGATGCCACGTTCCGCATCGTCAAGCAGCCATTTCATTGCTTGATGAAAATCTTTCACACGACTGCTGCGCATTTTTTCACCTTCACCACGACTGACCGTAATCCATTGTTCTGCATCACTCGCACCCATGTGTTGACCAAGTACGGCTGCGCTGGTTTGCAAACTCAAATAATCCGCGCTGTGCGTGAATTCTTGCGTGATATATGACAATTTGACATTACCAAAATGGCGACGGTGCACCATCAAGCGTGGCGCATCGTGAGCATCTCTTTGAATGGTAACTTCAAGTTTAATGTCCGGTTGGTGCGAGAAATATTCGCGCAACAATTCAGCACTTTTTTGTGTCGATTCATCATTTGATAAATCCAATCTCAAACCATCGCCAATTGCTCGCAATAATAAAGGCTCATAAATACTCGACAAACGACGCACGGTCGCTTCAGAGATTTGATATTGACGCGCCAATTCGGTCAAGGTTTCACCTTCAACCGTTTGATTGGTATGCGTGACCAAACGAGCTTTTTCGAGCGCGACGTTGAGCATATATTGATTAAGCTCAGAATCGTCTTTGAGGTAACGCTCCTCTTTACCGTGCTTGATTTTATACAATGGTGGTTGTGCGATGTAGATGTGACCACGTTCAACCAACTCTGGCATTTGACGATAGAAGAAGGTCAACAACAATGTGCGAATGTGTGCACCGTCGACGTCCGCGTCGGTCATGATAATGATGCGGTGGTAACGGAGTTTTTCGGTGTTGTAATCATCTTTACCTATGCCCGTACCCAAAGCCGTAATCAATGTGACGACTTCTTGACTCGAGAGCATTTTGTCAAAACGGGCTTTTTCGACATTCAAGATTTTACCCTTGAGCGGTAAAATCGCTTGAAATTTACGTTCACGACCTTGTTTGGCCGAACCACCTGCGGAGTCACCCTCGACCAGATAAATTTCGCACAAAGCAGGATCTTTTTCTTGGCAATCAGCGAGTTTACCGGGTAAACCGACACCATCCAAAACGCCTTTGCGACGCGTCATCTCACGCGCTTTACGAGCGGCCTCACGGGCACGAGCGGCATCAACGATTTTGTTGCAGATGATTTTGGCTTCGACCGGATTTTCTTGTAAAAAGTCCGATAAAGCTTTAGCCACAACGTCTTCAACCGGTAATCGTACTTCCGATGAAACCAATTTGTCTTTAGTTTGCGATGAGAATTTCGGTTCAGGTACTTTAACCGACAACACACACGTCAAGCCTTCACGCATATCGTCACCTGAAGTTTCGACTTTGGCACGTTTGGCCACTTCGTTTTCTTCGATGTATTTGTTCATGACACGTGTCATTGCGGCACGTAAACCTGTCAAATGCGTACCGCCATCACGCTGTGGAATGTTGTTGGTAAAGCATAAAACATTTTCGTTGTATGAGTCATTCCATTGCATCGCCACTTCGACCGTCACATTATCCTTTTCGCCGGTCGCATGAAAAATCTTCGGGTGTAATGTTGATTTACTTTTGTTGATGTATTCGACAAAACCTGCAATCCCTCCACTGAATGCAAAATCTTCTTCGCGGTTGTTGCGCAAATCGATCAATCGAATTTTGACGCCATTGTTCAGAAACGACAGTTCACGAATACGTTTTGATAAAATCTCGTAGTGAAAATCGACCGTACCAAAAATCTCGGTACTGGCCAAAAAATGAACTTCAGTACCTTTGCGTTCAGTCGTACCAGTAATTGCTAACGGCGCGACGCGTTCACCGGCGCGAAATTCCATTTGATGCACTTGACCTTTACGGAACACACTCAAACGCAACCAATCTGACAGCGCATTGACCACCGAAACACCGACACCGTGCAAACCACCCGAAACCTTGTAACTGTTCTGGTCGAATTTACCACCCGCATGTAATTCGGTCATAACGATTTCGGCTGCACTGCGGCCGAATTCATCTTCTTTATGAATGTCGGTTGGAATGCCGCGACCGTTGTCAGAGACCGAAATCGAATTATCAGGGTGGATCGTGATGACAATATCATCACAGTGACCCGCTAAAGCCTCGTCAATCGCATTATCGAGTACTTCGAATACCATGTGGTGCAAACCGCTACCATCTGCTGTGTCGCCAATATACATGCCTGGACGTTTGCGCACGGCTTCGAGACCTTTGAGCATTTTAATCGAGTCGGAACCGTATTCTTGAGTGTTCGATACTGTTTCTGGAATGGCTGTCATGTATGTCCTATGTTTACTGCTGAATTATTACTTTTAAAACTTAAATGCGCATGGGCATGACGACATATTTAAATGTGTCATCATCTGTTGCTGTCATCAAAACGCTTTGATTGGCGCTATCGCCCAAATTCATCATGATGTTTTCGCCTTTTTGGTGGCTCAATACATCCAATAAATACGATACATTAAAGCCTAAATCAAGTGGATCACTGCTGTACTCGATGTCGAGTTCTTCCAATGCGTTTTCTTGATCGGTATTGGTCGAGCTGATTTTCATGGTGTTTTGTTCGACCAAACAACGCACGCCTTTGAATTTTTCGTTGCTTAAAATTGCAACACGTTGCAATGCTTGTTGCAATACCACACGGTTGATTTCGATTTGCTTACTGTAATTTTGTGGAATGACTTTTTGGTAGTCGGGGAATTTGCCTTCGACTAATTTAGAAGTCAATTCAATATTATTAAATGTGAAGCGGATTTGATTATTATTAAGTTCGATCGTCAACGTATCATCGGTTTCGTTCAGTAAACGTTGTAATTCCAGTACCGTTTTACGTGGCAAAATGATTTCTTTTTTATCGCCTAAATCCGATTCAACCGTCACGCCGCTGAATGCCAAACGATGACCGTCAGTTGCAACGACAGACAATTGATTACCTTCAGAAATGATTAACAAACCATTCAAATAATAACGAATGTCTTGCACTGCCATCGCATAGTAGGCTTTATTGAGCAATTCTTTAAAAGTCTTTTGCGTCAATGTAATTGACTTAATGAAGTCACCAGTCGCTTTAATCTCAGGAAAATCAGTTGCAGGCAACGTCTGTAAATTAAATTTACTTTTGCCTGATGACACTGCGAGTTTTGAATCATTTAAATCCAGTTTGACGTCTTTGTCATCTGGCAAGGCTTTTAAAATATCTAAAATCTTTTTAGCATTGACGGTCAATTGTGCATCATCACCTTTAACTTCAACATTAAGTGAAGTTTTGATCTGAATTTCAATATCCGTTGTGGTTAATGTCACGACGCCATTATTTTTTTGTAGTAATACGTTTGCCAACACAGGAAGTGTGTGGCGACGTTCGACGATTCCACTCACAACCGTTAAAGGGCTTAAAAATTCTTCTTTACTGCATTTTAGAAATTCCATAATAATTTTCCTTTTATAACTCTATTGCTATTAACCTAACTGTTTTTTGTGGATAACTGAATATTTTTAAATGAATTCAGTATTTTACAGCAGTTTTTACCCTGTGGATGAATTGTTCATGAATTGCTGGATTTTGTTGTGATGCTTTATTTTACAAAGTTAAGCTGAAGTTATCCACAGCTTCCAGTGACTTATTCACAATTCACCTTTTTACATTCTTTTAACCTTTGAGCAATTGCTCCAATAAATGCAACTCATGTGACAGTTGTTGATTTTGGCGCTTGTCTTCCATAATTTTACGATGTGCATGCAAAACTGTGGTGTGATCACGTCCACCAAAATGTTCGCCAATGTCCGGCAAACTTTTACTGGTTAACTCTTTCGACAAATACATCGCCACTTGACGTGGGAAAGCGATGCTTTTAGGGCGCTTTTTAGAGAACATATCAATGATTTTGATCTTATAAAAATCAGCAACGACTTTTTGGATCGACTCGATGGAAATATAAGCTTGTGTACTGGCCAACAAATCTTTCAAAGCTATTTTTGTCATATCCACTGTGATATCTTGTTTATGAAATCGTGAGTAAGCAATCACTTTACGCAATGCGCCTTCGAGTTCACGAACATTTGCCCGCAGTAGTTTAGCGATGTAAAACGCGACATCCTCAGATAGCTTGATATTTTCGTAAGCAGCTTTTTTGAGCAAAATCCCCACTCGCATTTCCAACTCAGGAGGTTCGATTTCGATCGAGATACCGGACTCAAAACGCGAACGTAAACGCTCTTGAATGCCTTCGAGTGCGCGCGGGTAACGATCAGATGTGATGATAATTTGCTTGTTGTCGCGAATCAAGGTTTCAAACAATTCAAAAAACGCGAATTGTGTGCCCTCTTTTTTACCGTCACCAAAAAACTGAATGTCGTCAATCATCAACATGTCGAGATTTTGGTAATAGCTTTTAAATTCATCAAACTTATTTGCTTGATAAGCTTTGACAATCTCGCTGACATAAGTGTTGGCGAACAAATAGCGTACTTTTTTCTGCGGATTTTGCTCCAGTACCGCGTTGCCGATCGCGTGCATCAAGTGGGTTTTGCCGACGCCAACGCCACCGTAAATAAAAAACGGATTGTATTTTTTACCCGGCTGTTCAACCACTTCAAAACCGATCATTTTTGCCAATTGGTTGGCTTTACCGGTCACTAGGCTGTCGAAGGTCAGTTCGGATTCTAAATTGCTGGCAACGGCTGCTTCCTTTTTGCTAACAACAGGCGCGGGTTTGTTAACCGTTGCAGGTTCAATCGTGACCTCGGTCTTTTCAGTAGTGATATCAGTTTCTTGTGTTTTTGCTTTTTGTTTGCTGGCAACGGTGAAGCTCAATTGAACGGGTTGAGCCCAAA
>JBIKPB010000189.1:0-3639 GCA_044357705.1 Formosimonas sp.
TTGAGGAAAAAACGCCGGCAATCGACCTTAAAGTCAATGCGCAACGTGCCGCCGATTTGGGCGTGAATACCAGTTCTTTATCGAGTGCGGTCGCGAGTTTGGTCACGGGTACCAAAGCCGGTGCATGGCGTTCACCGGATGACAACGATTACGACATCAATTTACAGCTCAATGAAAACGAGCGTGCGCGTCCTTCTGACATCAGTAACTTGCGCATTGCGACGGGCAGAACTGACGCGAATGGCACGCCGCTATTGGCGCGGGTGGGTGATGTGGTTGAGTTGGTTGAAAGCTCAACGCCCAAACAAATCGTGCGTGAAAATTTAGTACGCAGCATTCAGATTGACGCCAATCCGGTCGGTCGCAGCGCTGGTGAGGTTGCGGCAGATATGGACAAAGCATTAAAGAGCATTCGTTGGGAAGCGGGTTACGGTTATGAGGCCACGGGTGACTCAAAAGATCAGGCCGAATCAGCGGGCTACGCCATGTTGGCGTTGTTGCTCGGTGTGTTGTTTATTTACATGGTGTTGGCTTCGCAGTTCAATAGTGTTTTGCAGCCATTGGCGATTATGAGTACTTTGCCATTATCGTTGTTCGGTGTATTTTCAGCTTTGTTGTTGTTCAATTCGAGTTTGAATATGTTCTCGATGGTCGGTATTGTACTGTTGATGGGTTTGGTGACCAAAAATGCGATCTTGCTTATTGACTTTATCAATCATGCCCGTGCGCAAGGTTCATCGCGTATGGATGCGATTACGGAAGCGGCCAAGGTACGTTTGCGTCCGATCTTGATGACCACTTTGGCGATGATTTTTGGTATGTTGCCGCTCAGTTTGGCACTGGGAGAAGGTTCCGAGCAACGCGCCCCGATGGGGCAAGCGGTGATTGGCGGCACCATTACTTCAACGCTTTTGACCCTTGTAGTGGTACCGGTCGTTTATACTTACTTGGATGATTTTGGCGTTAAAGTGAAAAAATGGTTTGCCAAAGATGCCGAACACAACCACCCCACCAAATAAAATAGATTGAGAATAACAATGAAACGTGATGCTTTATTTAACATGATCGAACAACAGATCCGCCCATGGGATGTTTTGGATGAGCGGGTTTTGAGTATCTTGCGCGAAATTCCGCGTGCAGGGTTTTTGCCCGCTTCGCATCGTGCGTTTGCGTACATGGATACCGAATTGCCACTGGTCATTGACGGTGAAAATACAGGTACGCATTTGCTCCCACCGCGCGTGATTGCGCGACTGGTGCAGACGCTGAATGTACATCCCCATGAATCGGTTGCTCAGGTGGGTTTGGGTGACGGTTATTTGACTGCCCTACTCGCATCCTTCGCACGGATTGTGACGGTGTACGAAACCAATGAGCGCATTTTCAAGTTTGCGCAAAACAACCTCAACCAACACAATGTGCGTAACGTCAACTATGAGTTGGGCGATGGATTGAAACGCAGTACGGACAAATTTGATGTCCTGATTTTGGCCGGCAGCGTCGATGAGCTAACGGATGCGGTCAAACAAAAAATCAATATAGGTGGGCGCATTCTTGCGATCATCGGCAAACTCGATGCGCCAACCATGCATGCCACTTTGGTTGAGCGTATTTCCGAAAATACGTGGCAAAGTACCGTGATGTTCGAAACGGTTGCGCCTGCACTGAGCAGCGAAACCCATGAGCACTTTAAATTTTAAGGTCGCTGCATAATGATGATTCGATTTAAATTAGCTGCAACGGCATTGGCGTTGACCTGCACATTCGGTGCGCAGGCCTATGATTTATTACAAGCGTACAACGATGCGCACACCAATGATCCCACCTATTTGGCAGCAATGGCCGAAAAAGGCATTGCGGAAGCGCAAAAAAAGCAAGCGAGGGCGGCAATTTTGCCGAGTATTGTCTTGACCGGCAGCGCGTATCACACGCGAGATAGGTTTCTCAGTGCGAATTACACCAATGTCACCAATCCGACGATTGCCCGCGTTGCACTCAATCAGCCGCTGATTGACATCGGCAGTTTGACCGCATTTAAGCAAGTAGGCGTGAATTTGGACTCCAGTCTTTTAAAGTTACAGCAGGCGCATCAAGATTTGATCGTTCGCGTGGTGCAAGCCTATTTCACGGCACTGCTGGCGCAAGGCAATGCCAGCATCGCTGAAGCGCAACGCAGTACCGCGGCCAAGCAGGTCGAAATGGCGCGCCGTAACTTTGAGGTCGGCAATACCACGGTCATCGATAAAAATGAAGCCGAGGCGGCTTACTACAACGCGCGAGCCACCGAAATTACCGCAATCAGCAATAAAAACAACTCATTTTCAGCGCTAGAGGATTTGGTTGGTCATCCGATCAGCGAGCCGTTGTCGCCACTCAACGCACCGCTGCGCCTGAAAATGCCCGTGCCTGATACACAGGATAAGTGGGTTGAGCGTGCACGTGCTGAGAGCTATTCGGTACGCATTGCCAAGCTGTCCGACGAAATTGCCCAGCTCGAAATTCGTCGTCGCGGCCAACAATATTTACCCAAAGTGAATTTAATCGCCAGCCAGCAGTGGAAGCACACCAACATCAACCATGACAATGATGTCAGCAATCGCACCAGCAGCGTGGGTCTTGAGTTGTCCATGCCATTGTTTGATGGCGGTTTGATCAGTGCGCAAGTCGACGAAGCGCGTGCTTTGCAACAGCAAAGCACGCAAGCCGTGCGCGGTGCCGACACGACTGTGGCACAAGCGACGCGGGTCGCTTACAGTCAAGCAGTAGGTGGCTTGTCGACAATTGAAGCGTTAGAGTCCGCGCGTAAAGCTTCCGCTGCATCGGTGAAAGCAAACAGCATTGGTTACAACTTGGGCATGCGGATCAACATCGACGTATTGAATGCCCAAAATACCGATGCCCAAACTCAATACAATCTTGCGCAAGCGCAATACAACACGATTATCGGTAATGTCAACTTGAAGGCTGCGACTGCGCAATTGGGTGTACAAGATGTGCGTTATATCAATGATTTATTGGTCGCGCCTAAAATGACTGTTGGAACCAATACTGTGGATAAAACCGTCGATCCGATTAAGTCGGTTGATCCATTGAGCCCTATTAATTTAATGCCTTAAAGCAATTTTAAGCAGACACGAAAAAAGTCATGTCAAAGCGATTGGAAACTTACCTGGATCAGATCGTGGTCCGATTTTGTGGCAGTTGATGCCTTAACAAAGAAAACATTCAAAGTGGGTCATAAGCACCAAACAGAAAGTTTGTGCAAGTGCTGCATAATACCGATTGTTTTTATTCAGGCTCAAGAATCAAGTTGCACCAAAATAATGCATTGATGGCTTTACTTATACCGAGCGTCTCGGCATAATTTATTGATATTCAATGTATTTTAGGAAAAATTGCCATGGCCGTTCAGTTCTATGATGAGATGCATAATACTTTAGGTGCTGGTGAGGTGCGTGAGCACTATCAACCGATGAACTCATGGTTGGGTGAGCAAACGACAGAGCATTTGGCGAATAAGCGTCAGCAGGCCGATTTAATGTTTCATAAGTTGGGCATCACTTTTGCGGTATACGGCGAAGAAACCGGTACCGAACGCTTGATTCCGTTTGATATCATTCCGCGCGTCTTTCCCAAATC
>JBIKPB010000127.1:0-5225 GCA_044357705.1 Formosimonas sp.
CTTTGGCATTATTTGCGCTATTTGTAGCTTACGCATTGTCGGGTTACGTCATTGGTTTACACAAAAAGATCAAAGCGAAACGACTCATCATAAAATAACAGAAAATAAAAGCCGCTCTTTAGAGCGGTTTTTATTGACACGTATTCTCCACATCAAAAATTTGGGTATCAACAAACCGAATAAATAATTGTGTTATGCTCTCGGCATTGTTCAATCGGGCAATAATCTGCCGCAATGGCATTTACAGCTTAATTTTCATCAAGGAGTACAAGATGGGTATGTTCAGTTTCTTAAAAGACGCAGGTCAAAAACTATTTGGTGCAAAACATGAAGAAGCAACTGCCGCGGATCCAGCAGCAGCTAATGCAGCCGCTTCACAAGCAATCGTCGATTACATTTCAGCACAAGGCTTGACTGCCAACGGTTTGGCCGTGGCATTTGATGGTGCGACTTCAACGGTAACTGTTTCGGGTGACGCGGCAACACAAGCAGACAAAGAAAAAATCTTATTGTGTGCCGGTAATGTTTCAGGTGTTAGCGCAGTCAACGACAATATGACATGCTCTCAACCCGCTGAAGAAGCACAGTTTTATACTGTGAAATCGGGTGATACGTTGTCACACATTTCAAAAGAAGTGTATGGCGACGCGAACAAATACAATGCTATTTTTGAAGCCAACAAACCAATGTTGAGCAGCCCAGATAAAATCTATCCAGGTCAAAACTTGCGTATTCCTAAATTGGCTTAATTTGCCGATCAAATAAAAAACCAGCTTTATAAAGGCTGGTTTTTTTATGGGAAAACTGGGTTAGTGCATTTCGGGTAAAGCATCTTTCGGTCGCGCTTTGACGTGTAATTGAATCGCCCACAGCACACCAGTCAACGATAGACCCATCGCAGTCCATTCGAGTCCACGTGGCCAGCGCGCGTCGTATAAAAATCCGTAAAGCAATGAAAATAGGCTTTCTGAAACAATCAATTGAGCGGACAAGCTGATTGGTAGCATTTGACTGGCTTTGTTCCATAGCATATTGCCCAGCCATGAGGCAAAAAACGCCACTGCAAACCCGCCGATCAAAATGAATCCCAACCAGTTCAGGCTGGGATCCGTATTCAGAGCCAATAAGTGATCGGGTTGCCACAATGAAATCCCATAGCCGACCAATAACATCAGCAGCGCAAGCAATGCGGTCACCACGCCCGTAAGATTGGACCAATCGCTTGCGGTGACATGCGTATTGGCACGTAAGTATTGCGCATTACGATAAGCATACAGTGTCCAACAGAGCAAAGCACCTGCTGCACAGGTCAGTGCCAACGCACGCTGCAAGGGCGTACTGCTCAGTGTATTGCCGCCATGCAAAAAGACATCCAAGCTGATCGAAGCGATCCCCGCGACAATCAACAAGCTTGGTAAGATAAGTTTATGAATCGGCAGCGAGTCATGTTCATTGCGCCCCATCAATGTAATCGTCAATGGCAAAACCCCTATAATCAGCGTTGTGGGTGCGATGCCGGCGTATTTCACACCGATAGCGAGGAAAATGTAATAAACAATATTGCCCTGAATCGACAACACGATCAGTTTTTTCCAATCCTTTGCCGACAAGTTTTTAACTAACGGAAAAATTGTACGAATGCTGAACGCTACAGCAAATAAGCCGTAGCAAAGATAGCGCACGACCATTTGGGTGAGCGGTGAAAATTGGTAAGTGATTTGCGGCGACAAAAAAACCAAGCCCCACATCGCACCGGCCAAAATGCCAAAAAAGACACCTTTTTGCAGGGTTTTAGGGTGTGTATATGAACTCATGAAAAATCGCAAACGGCGCGTTAAATTGTTGTATTTGTCAGATGTTGCCAGTGATTCTATCACGCAAAAATAAAAAATAACGTATAATCTCGCTTTGTGCGAAAGGAAAACCCCATGCGGTTAATTCAAAAAGCCTTGACGTTTGACGACGTCCTCTTGGTTCCTCGTTATTCAAACATTTTGCCGCGCGACGCCTCTCTGGCCACTCAACTCTCGCGCAATATTCGCCTCAATATCCCCTTACTTTCTGCCGCCATGGACACAGTGACTGAGTCACGTCTCGCCATCGCATTGGCGCAAGAAGGCGGCTTAGGCATCATTCACAAAAATCTCACACCTGCCAAGCAAGCCCTTGAGGTCGCTAAAGTCAAGCGTTACGAGTCGGGCATTTTGCGCGATCCGATCACTGTTACGCCAGACATGAACGTCATGCAAGTGATGGAGTTATCGCAAGACGCAGGCGTTTCGGGCTTCCCCGTAATATCCAATAAAAAAGTCGTCGGTATCATCACCAACCGTGATTTGCGTTTTGAAGAAAACATGAGCGCAAAAGTGTCGGACAAAATGACCCCGCGCGAACGCCTCGTGACGATCCATGAAGACGAAACGCTCGATGAAGCCAAACGCTTGCTCAACAAACATCGCCTCGAACGCCTCCTCGTCATTGACGACAAAGACGAATTGCGCGGTTTGATCACGGTCAAAGACATCCAAAAAGCCAAAGAGCATCCAAATGCAGTGCGTGATTCGCTCGGTCACTTGCGTGTCGGCGCAGCGGTTGGTGTTGGCCCTGACAATGACGAGCGCGTTGATTTGCTCGTCAAAGCTGGCGTTGACGTCATCATCGTTGATACCGCACACGGTCACTCACAAGGTGTGCTCGATCGCGTCAAATGGGTCAAACAAAATTACCCGCACGTTGACGTGATTGGCGGCAATATTGCCACCGCCGAAGCTGCCTTGGCTCTGGTCGCGCATGGTGCAGACGGCGTCAAAGTCGGCATTGGCCCTGGCTCAATTTGTACCACACGCATCGTCGCCGGCGTTGGTGTGCCGCAAATCAGCGCGATTGCCAATGTTGCGAAAGCACTCGAAGGCACTGGCGTACCGCTGATCGGTGACGGCGGCATTCGTTATTCGGGTGACATCGCTAAAGCCTTGGCTGCGGGTGCACACACGGTTATGCTCGGCTCGATGTTCGCAGGTACCGAAGAATCACCGGGCGAAGTTGTGCTCTATCAAGGTCGCTCATACAAAGAATACCGTGGCATGGGCTCACTCGGCGCAATGGCGCAAGGCTCAAAAGACCGCTACTTCCAAGACAACGAAGGCAACGTCGACAAACTCGTGCCCGAAGGCATAGAAGGTCGCGTTGCATTCAAGGGCTCAGTACTCAGCATCGTGCACCAACTGATCGGCGGCATCCGCTCGTCGATGGGCTACTGTGGTTGTGCGTCGATTGACGACATGCGCACCCAAGCTGAGTTTGTCGAAATTACCTCAGCCGGTATGCGCGAATCGCATGTGCATGATGTGCAGATTACCAAGGAAGCACCGAATTACTCTGTCGGTTAATCAAATCGTAGCAAGAGCGGGCGTTGATGCCCGCTTTTGTTATTCGTATTTAGAAAAAATAGCACCAGCGTATTTAGGATGATGTATGTTCAGCAAGTTGCCTCCTTGGGTAGAGATTGGTTGTTTTTCTCTCACTGTTATTGCTGGGATGGTGAACGTTGTCGGTTTAATTGGTTTCGAACACCAAGCGATTTCTCATCTCACGGGTATTTCTAGTTTTTTAGGAATGGAGCTGGTACGAGGACGATTAGTCTCAAGTTGGCATTTGGTGCTGATTATAATTAGCTTTTTTCTTGGGGCTGTTCTGAGTGGTTTAATTGTAAAAGATGAGCATCTTAGATTAGGGCACCGCTACAGCGTTGCCTTAATAGTAGAAACTTTGTTTCTATCTTTTGCCGCACTATTGTTAAATATGGATTTGATCGTAGGTCAGCTTTTTGCCGCAGCCGCTTGTGGTTTACAAAATGCAATGGTGAGCACATATAGCGGCGCTGTGTTGCGTACCACGCATGTGACGGGTATCTTCACTGACTTGGGTATTATGTTTGGCAACCTACTGTGTGGTAAAGCGATTGACCGACGCAAAGTAAAACTGTATTTGATTTTGATTGTGGGGTTTGTACTTGGAAGTATTTTGGGTACGATTTTGTTTACTCAACTGCAGTTTAATGCTTTATATATTCCTGCTTTAAGTACGTTCTCTTTAGCAATTGTTTATTGGCGTTATTTAGTTAAAACTCAACGCAAATAAATGACGGTGCTATTTTTAAACCCTATGTATTTAATTTAACTTTTATTATTTGTGAAAGTGTTTCATGTCCCATCAACTTAATCAACACGATAAAATTCTTATTCTCGATTTTGGTTCACAGGTCACCCAACTGATTGCCCGACGCGTCCGCGACTCGGGTGTTTTTTCTGAAATTTATCCGTATGATGTGTCGGATGAGTTCATTCGCAACTACGGTGCAAAAGGCGTGATTTTATCGGGTGGGCCGAATTCGGTTACCGAAGGTGATACGCCACGTGCGCCGCAAGCCGTGTTTGAGTTGGGCGTGCCGGTTTTGGGCATTTGCTACGGTATGCAAACGATGGCACAGCAGCTTGGCGGTCGCGTTGAAACGGCTGAGGCGTTGAACAAACCGCGTGAGTTTGGTTTCGCCAAAATTCGTGCGCGCGGTCATACCGCTTTACTTAAAGACATCGCCGATGAGACGACTCCTGAAGGTTATGGTTTGCTCAATGTTTGGATGAGTCATGGTGACTCTGTGGCGGAAATGCCGGCGGGATTTAGCTTGATGGCATCGACCGATTCGTGCCCGATTGCGGCGTTTGCCGATGAAGCGCGTCATTTTTATGGCGTGCAATTCCATCCTGAAGTCACGCACACGGTGCAAGGTGAGGCGATTTTAAGTCGCTTTGTGAAGGAGATTTGTGGTGCCAAGGCCGATTGGGTCATGGGCGATTACATTTCTGAAGCGGTGGCGAAAATCCGTGAGCAGGTCGGTGATGATGAGGTGATTCTCGGTTTGTCGGGCGGGGTGGATTCATCGGTTGCAGCGGCATTGATTCACCGCGCGATTGGCGATCAGCTGACGTGCGTGTTTGTCGACCATGGTTTGTTGCGCTTGAACGAAGGCGACATGGTGATGGAGATGTTCGCGGGCAATTTGGGCGTGAAGGTGATTCGCGTCGATGCGACCGAACAATTCATGGGTAAACTCGCCGGCGTGACCGATCCGGAGGCCAAACGCAAAATCATCGGTGGTGAGTTCATCGAAGTGTTCGAAGCCGAGTCAGCGAAACTCGAGAATGCAAAGTGGCTCGCGCAAGGCA
>JBIKPB010000128.1:0-5155 GCA_044357705.1 Formosimonas sp.
TTTTTTTGGCATCAGATTGTATGGGCGAACAACCGGCACAAATCGGTAACAATATTTCCATGACGCTCAACTTCACTGACGAGACCGAGCAAACGCGTCTATTTAATGCGTTGGCTGAAGGTGGAAAAATTACCATGCCGCTGGATGATGCATTTTGGGGTGCACGATTTGGTATGGTGATGGATCAATTTGGCATTCAGTGGCTGTTTAATCGTCCCAAAACAGCTTAATCAGATCCAGCATTCTCCATAAAATCCCGCTTCATGCTGAATTTTATCGCGCCGTCAGACGCCCGGCTTTGGCGTATAATCTAAGGTTCAATAAATACATATAGAGGACGAATCATGACACTCAAAGAACAACTCCAAGCCGATATCATCACCGCCATGAAAGCACGTGAAACTGCTAAACTGGGCACTTTGCGTTTATTATCAGCCGCGATCAAACAACGTGAAATTGATACGCAAACCGCACTCGACGACGCAGCAGTACTCGCAATTATCGAAAAAGCCTGTAAACAGCGTAAAGAATCCATCGCGCAATTTGAAATCGCCAAACGTCAAGACTTGGTTGATGTCGAGCAAGCCGAATTGGTAATTATTTCCGCGTATTTACCCGCGCAAATGTCTGATGACGACGTCGCCGCAGCAGTCAACGCAGCCATCGCCAGCACAGGTGCAGCAGGCGCACAAGACATGGGTAAAGTGATTGGTGTGCTCAAAGCTCAATTGGCTGGTAAAGCGGATATGGGTAAAGTTTCGGGTTTGGTCAAAAACACTCTGTCTGCCTTACAAAAGTAAACTTTTAAGCACTCAATGATTGTCTCAGCGGTCAATCTTTATAAAACCTCATGGCGTTAATTCCAAACGATTTCATCAATGATGTACTGGCCCGTGTCGATGTCGTCGACGTGGTGGGTCAGTACGTTCAGCTTAAAAAAGCTGGGGTCAATCATCAGGGATTATGCCCGTTTCATCATGAAAAAAGCCCGTCGTTCACGGTGAGTGCATCCAAGCAGTTTTATCATTGCTTTGGTTGCGGCGCACACGGTACGGCTTTGGGCTTTTTGATGGAGCACAACGGTTTAACATTTGTCGAAGCGGTCAATGATCTCGCGCAACGCGCGGGTATGACAGTACCAAAAAGCGAACCGGTATCGCCACAACAAGCGGCAAAACAAGCCGAACAAAAAATCCGCACGCAAAATATCGGACAGGTTTTATCAGAAGCCGCCACATTTTACAAAACCCAGCTTCGTGAGCATCCACACGCCATAGCGTACCTCAAACGACGCGGACTGAGCGGCGAAATCGCACAAAAGTTTGGCTTGGGTTATGCACCGTTTGAGCCGACTTTGGCGCAAATTTTTACCGATTATAAAGAATCAACCAGTTTGCTCGATGCAGGATTGTGCAAACAACGCGATGATGGTCGCCGCTACGATTTCTTCCGCGAACGCATAATGTTCCCAATTCGCAATACCAAAGGTCAAATCATCGGCTTCGGTGGGCGAGTTTTGGACAAAGGTGAACCGAAATATCTCAACTCGCCCGAAACACCGTTGTTTCAAAAAGGTCAGGAACTTTACGGATTATTTGAAGCGCGCAGCACCATTTCGCAAATGCAATATGCACTCGTGGTCGAAGGCTATATGGATGTGGTCGCACTCGCACAAGCCGGTCTCGGTAATGCGGTTGCAACGCTCGGTACGGCAACCAGCGCAGCGCACGTACAAAAGCTGTTTCGCTTTACCGATACCATCGTGTTCAGCTTTGACGGCGACAGCGCCGGTCGTAAAGCGGCATGGCGCGCAATGATCAACGCCCTACCGTTGGCGACTGATACACGCACCCTAAAATTCTTATTTTTACCCGCTGAGCACGACCCCGATACCTATGTGCGTGAGCTCGGCAAAGACGCTTTCAACGGTCAAGTGCAAAGTGCGATGACCTTGTCACAATTCATGCTTTATGGTTTGCAGCAAGCCGCGCCAGATGGCAATGCCGAAGCACGTGCGCGACAACTGTACCTCGCAAAACCACTGTTACTGGCTCTACCGAATGGTGCATTACGCACGCAAATCGTCAATGCTCTGGCGACGCAAGTGCAAATGCAGGCGAATGATGTATTGGAGTATTGCGAGTTAAACATCAACACGCGCCCACGCAAAATGACGCGTGACAAATCCAAACGCAGTCCACCGACGCCAGTCATCGAACGCGCACTGGATTTGATTTTGGCCTATCCAGAATTGGCGCAAAACGCGCAATTGAGCATTTGGCAAAACGCGTCACAGCACCATGCGTTAACCGGATTGATCGAATTATTGCAAGCACAGCCATCTCTCAATGGCGCTGCACTACTACACCAACTCGAATCAAGCGACTACTTTGAGTTGTACCAACATATTTTGCAAAAACAGCTGCGCGAACAGATCGCGACCAGCATCGAAGCGGCTGAGGAGGCATTCATTGCCCATCAAAATCAACTGGAACGCGAGCTGCTTGAACCGCAATTGCACATCTTGGCGCAGCAAATGAGCCATGATGCCGCAGCCAAGGCTCAATATATGGCACTTTTACAGCGCCGCGAAGAGCTAAAACTCAGCCGATCAGCCTTGTAAACTCGGATTGAGCCCTCAAATAGAGCTTAAGCGTGGTATAATCCCCGTTTACAAATTTTGGGTGTCCGGCGGGTAACTCACGTCAACGACACATTGATCAAAGCGGTTTTTTTAAAGGTGCGTATGATGAGTTCAGCCAAACCCCGTAAACCTCCTGCTAAATCTGTTGTTAAATCCCCCGCTAAGTCGAGCGTTAAAACCGCTGCCCCAACCAAAGCTGTGGTTAAAAAATCCAGCCCAACCACCGCTGCCGCGCGAACGCCGTCAGCCACCGAGAAAAAAAGTATGACTGTAAAAAAAGCAACGCCTGCATCAAAAACCACTCCTGTTGCCGCTAAAGCCGCAACTAAAACAACCAAAGCGGTCGCAGACAAAAAATCTGCAAAAATTAAAGCCAAATCAGTCGAACTCGACGATGAGCTGAGCGCGGATGATGATTTACTGGATGATGAAGAGTTAATTGGCGGCGAAGACATTCCCGAAATCGAAGTCATCCCAGCCAAAAACGACAAAACCAAAGGTCGTAAAAGCAAAGAGCAAATCGCCGAACAAAACGCCGTGACGCTTGAGTTTAAACGCACACAGATGAAAAATCTGATCAAACTCGGCAAAGACAAAGGCTATCTGACGCACGCCGAAATCAACGACAACTTACCCGATGATATGGTCGAAGGCGATGCGCTCGATGCGATGATTTCAGCGTTTGTCGACATGGGTATTCAGGTCTATGAGCAAGCGCCCGATGCCGAAACATTGTTGATGGCCGACAACGTCCCTACCGCAACCAATGATGATGATACTGAAGAAGAAGCAGAAGCAGCTTTATCGACCGTTGACTCAGAGTTCGGTCGTACGACTGACCCTGTACGGATGTACATGCGTGAAATGGGTACGGTTGAGTTGTTGACTAAAGCGCAAGAGATCGAAATCGCCAAGCGCATTGAAGAAGGCCAACGTGAAATGATGTCGGCGATTTCTGCCTGCCCATCAACGATTCAACAAATTCGTGAGTTGGTCGAAAAAATTCGCGCTGATGAGTTATCCGTTGCTGATGTCGTTGATGGTTTTATCGGTGCTGAAGAAACGCTTGAAGCTGATTCGGAAGACGAGTTTGACGACGAAGACGTCGATGAAGAAGATGCAGAAGCAGCCAGCAATGCCGCATCAGCCAAGCAACTACTCGCGCTCAAAACTCAAGCACTCGAAAAATTTACAGCTATTGAAAAACACTTCGATAAAATGCGCCTCGCTTTTGGTCGCGATGGTTACTTGTCACCTGCCTACAATAAAGCGCAAGATGCAATCACCAATGATTTAATGAGCATTCGCTTCACTGCTCGTACTGTCGATCGTTTGTGCGACACATTGCGTTCTCAAGTTGACTCAGTACGTAAAATCGAAAATCGCATCCGTATTTTATGCGTGGATCGTATTGGCATGGACGCACAGTTTTTTATCACCAATTTCCCTGGTCATGAAACCAATCTCGATTGGCCAACAGCATTGCTCAAAGGTAAGCACAACTTCAATGCCTTACTCACACGCAATGTTCCGGCCTTGAATGAGTTGCAAAGTCAATTGATCGAATTGCAAAACATCGTTGTACTGCCACTGCCTGATCTCAAAGGTATTAATCGTCAAATGATTGCTGGCGAAACCAAAACACGCGAAGCCAAGAAAGAAATGGCCGAAGCAAACTTACGTCTCGTTATTTCAATCGCTAAACGTTACACCAATCGCGGTTTGCAATTCCTTGATTTGATTCAAGAAGGCAACATCGGTTTGATGAAAGCCGTCGATAAATTCGAATACCGCCGTGGTTATAAGTTCTCAACTTACGCCACATGGTGGATTCGTCAAGCGATCACCCGCTCGATTGCCGATCAAGCGCGCACAATTCGTATTCCCGTGCACATGATCGAGACAATCAATAAAATGAATCGTATTTCGCGTCAGATTTTACAAGAAACAGGTGTCGAACCAGATGCAGCTGTTTTGGCTGAAAAAATGGAAATGCCAGAACACAAAATCCGCAAAATCATGAAAATCGCCAAAGAGCCGATTTCAATGGAAACGCCGATCGGTGACGACGAAGACTCGCACTTGGGTGACTTCATCGAAGACGGTAATACCATGACACCAGCAGAAGCAGCACTGCACACAGGCATGCAAGACATCGTTAAAGATGTTTTGGACTCATTGACCCCCCGCGAAGCGAAAGTATTGCGCATGCGTTTTGGCATCGAAATGACGACAGACCACACATTAGAAGAGGTTGGCAAACAATTCGATGTCACACGCGAACGCATTCGCCAAATCGAAGCCAAGGCATTGCGTAAATTACGCCACCCTTCTCGCTCTGAAAAACTGAAAAGTTTCTTGGAAAACAGCTAAGGTCAAACACTTAAACATGGCGCATTGACTATCGTTTCGGTACAATGCCGATTTTGTTTGAAACGGTTATGGACCATTAGCTCAGTTGGTTAGAGCAGAGGACTCATAATCCTTTGGTCGTAGGTTCAAGTCCTACAC
>JBIKPB010000143.1:0-4804 GCA_044357705.1 Formosimonas sp.
TATCGGCACCTTGTGCCACTACGCCTGAGTCGGCGCGATCACCCAGCACCAATCCTAAAGCATCCAGTAATATAGACTTGCCCGCGCCAGTTTCACCAGTCAAGACCGTAAAGCCAGAGTTGACCTCGAGCTCGAGGCGATCCACGATGATGAAGTTTTTGAGATTTAAACGGTTGAGCATGATTATAAAGGGCGGGCAGGATTGAGCTGCCAATTGAGTTTTTGGCGTAAGGTCGCGTAATAATTATACGATTTGGGATGCCAAAAAATAGATTTATACGGTGCTTGTTGAATGCGTACAATATCGCCGCGTTGTGCTTGAGCGTATGAGTGTACATCTAAGTGGACGACTGCGTTTTTCGATGAGACGATCTCAATGTCAATAATACTGTCATTGGGCAACACGATTGGGCGGTTGGACAATGATTGCGGTGCAACCGGAGCCAATGTAATGCCGGCTAATTTGGGATGTAAAATCGGACCGTTGGCAGCCAATGAATAAGCCGTAGAGCCTGTCGGCGTTGCAATGATCAGTGAGTCGGCACGTTGCGCATACATAAACTGTTGGTCAACATTCACATTTAACTCCAGCATGCCATCCATTCCACTGCGCCCAACCACCACGTCGTTGAGAGCGGTGCCGCTGTGTATCACCTCGCCATTGCGCAAAATTTCAGCGTGAAGTAAATCCCGCTCCTCAGCATCGTAAGCATGATCATGCAAAATCTCTCGCAATGCCGAGGGCGCGTCATTCAATGAAATGTCGGTAATAAAGCCCAAATGACCTTGATTGATGCCGATCAGTGGAATGTGATACGGCGCCACTCTGCGCGCTACCCCCAGCATGGTGCCATCGCCACCAACTGCAATCATAACGTCCGCGCAGTTGCCGATGTCACGTAAAGCGACGCTGCTGAATTGCCGCAAGTCGAAGTGCTGCGCGGTCTTCTCTTCAATAATAACGGCTTTACCCAAACCCAAAACGGTCTGAATAATTTGCAGCAAAGGTTCAACCGATGTATCTGCTTGCAATCGACCTGCCAGTGCAACCGTACGAATATCAATAGGGTGGGCGCGTAAATCAGCGGTGGATGTGATCAAGAAGTCGTTCATGGCAGCATTGTAAATGAATGCTGAGGTATTCGCATTAGAACTCGAATTTAGTTTTTCAGTTCATTTAAGCCAATTATAGGCAATCAAGATTCAAATAGGTATTATCGTATAATTTAATTATTATTAATACAGGGCAGCTCTATAAATCATTTCAAAACTGCCAATTCACGCCCAAATTTCTTAAAAAACAGAAATCGAGCCTAAAAAAGCAAAAACAGCCGTATTTAAGGTGTTTTATCGCGTCAATCCAGCCTTTCAGCGCACCACAGGTGACTGGTTTGTGTTGAAAACGGGAGTGCTATTTTGCGCAGACACTGCAATGCGGATTTTTAGTCAGGTGCAACGCATGCCATTGCATCAATCGCGCATCCAATGTGAGCAACTGTTCGATGAGTGGTTGACCAATATTGGTCAAGACCTTCAGGGCTTCTGCGGCTTGCATGGTGCCGATGATGCCGACCAATGGAGCGAAAACCCCTAAAATAGAACACGGCTCATCGGGGAAATTTTGTTCTGGTGGAAACAAACACGCATAGCAAGGTGAATCATCCCGTTGTGTATCAAACACGCTGATCTGTCCGTCAAAATTAATTGCGGCACCGGAAACCAAAGGTTTTTTGAAGTGCACACACGCACGATTGACTGCGTGGCGCGTAGCGAAATTATCCGAGCAATCGAGCACTATGTCAGCCTTATTCACATATTGCTCAAGCAATACATCGTCGGCGCGTTGAGCCACGGTTTGCACGACCACATCCGGATTGAGTCGCTGCAATGCACCGCGTGCCGCATCGACTTTGCGCCGGCCGACATCATCGGTGCCGAACAAAATCTGCCGTTGTAAGTTTGACAAATCCACCGTATCGTCGTCAACAATCGTCAATCGACCCACACCGCTGGCTGCCAGATACATTGCCGCTGGTGAACCCAAACCGCCTGCGCCAATAATCAGTGCATGACTCTCAAGTAATCGGTCTTGCCCCTCAATGTCCATCTCGGGCAGTTGAATGTGGCGGGCGTAGCGCAGCAGTTGGGTGTCGTTCATTCAGCGATTTTTGCGTGTTTTGAGGTCATAAAGTACGTTAAAATACCACGATTCTCATTATTTCATCTATCAACGGTTTTTTATGCACATTCATATTTTAGGTATTTGCGGTACGTTCATGGGCGGCATTGCCGCGATCGCCAAGCAAGCGGGACATAAGGTCACGGGTTGTGATGCTAATGTTTACCCACCGATGAGCACGCAGCTCGAAGCACAAGGTATTGAGTTGATCAGTGGTTTTGATGCGTCACAAACGGACTTGAGTCCGGACTTATATGTCATTGGTAATGTCGTCTCGCGTGGTAATCCATTGATGGAAGCGATTTTGAACCAAGGCTTGCCGTATATCTCGGGTCCACAATGGTTGGGCGAAAATGTCCTGCGTGATAAATGGGTTTTGGCGGTTGCCGGTACGCACGGTAAAACCACGACTTCGTCGATGCTCGCGTGGGTGCTGCAAGACGCGGGTTTGAATCCGGGTTTTTTGATCGGCGGCGTACCGAATAATTTTGGTATCTCGGCACGTTTGACCGATGATCCATTTTTTGTGATCGAAGCGGACGAATACGACACGGCCTTTTTTGACAAGCGCAGTAAGTTCGTGCATTACTGTCCGCGCACGGCGATTCTCAATAATTTGGAGTACGATCACGCGGATATTTTCCCTGATTTAAACGCGATCCAAACCCAATTTCACCACCTTGTACGTACGATTCCGAGCAATGGCTTGATCGTTTCAAATGCGCATGAGTCAGCACTGGACGAAACCTTGATGCGAGGTGCGTGGACGGATATTGCACGCTTTGGTAATGACACTATTGCGGCCGATTGGCAAATCGCCAATGTTGGTGATGATGATTCGTTCGATGTGATGTTTAAAGGTGAGTTGCAAGGTCGTGTGCAGTGGAACGTGACCGGCGAGCACAATCGTCTGAATGCGCTTGCCGCAATTGCCGCTGCGCGTCATGTCGGCGTAGAGCCGCGTCATGCGATTGACGCATTCTCACGCTTTGAAATGGTCAAACGTCGTATGGAAATCAAAGGCGTGGTCAACGACATCACGGTTTATGACGACTTTGCTCATCATCCGACTGCGATCACGACAACGGTTGCTGGTTTGCGTAAGCGTGTCGGTGCATCGCGAATTTTGGCTGTGCTCGAACCGCGCTCCAACACGATGAAACTTGGTGTGATGAAAGCACAATTGCCGGACTCGCTCAAAGAGGCCGACTTGGTGTTTGGTTTCGGCAGCCAAGATTCACTGGGTTGGGATTTGGCCGAATCATTGTCACCTTTGGGCGATAAAGCGCAGGCGTTTAGCGACTTAGACGCGTTGGTCAAAGCGGTGCAAAGCATCGCGCAAAAAGGCGATCATGTTTTGGTTATGAGTAATGGCGGTTTTGGTGGGGTGCATCAAAAATTACTGGATGCTTTAAAGTAAATATAGAACAAGTAAAACCTTACTTTTCCGTACTTTAGTTAACAAAATTTGTCAGGGTATTCCTGACAGATTTTGAATAAAATCAAATAAAAAATCATAGGAGACATTGGATGAAACTGCTCTATTTGCATGGTTTTCGTTCCACGCCCGATTCGCCCAAAGCAGTCGCAATTGCGGATTATTGCAAGACGCACGATTTGGTTGTGCCGAGTATTCCACAATTACCGATTTCACCAAAAGACGCGCTCAAAATCTGCGAGAAAATTATTCAAGAGTATCAGATCGACACAATTTGCGGTTCGTCGCTTGGCGGTTTTTATGCGATGTATTTGGCCGAAAAATATCACTTACGCTGTGCCGCAATCAATCCGGCAGTCACGCCGTGGAATGAGCTCAAACAAGCGAATTTGCAAACCCGTTATAACGTCGAAGAAATTACCAAAGACGATGCGATTCGTTTCTTGGCAGAGTTGATGCATTATGAAACTTCGGAGTTGACTGATTTAAAGCGTTATTTTTTATTGGTTGCGATGGGTGATGAGGTGCTCAATCCGTGGCAAATGCGTGCCCACTTTAAAGGCGCTGAGCAAATTGTGGTTGAGGAGGGTGATCATGCGTTGAATGACTTTGGCGGACACCTTGAACCCTTAATGAAATTTTTAAGCTAAACATTAAAAATGTGCGCGATTTGTGTTGATAACGGTTGCGCTCGATGTTTTTTTTGGGCACAATAAAAAGTTCATGCCAATGTAGTGTGATATGTTGTAAGGGTAATGCAATAAAAATGGTCTGAGCGGTGCTCAAGTATAGTGTGTTTAATTTAATTAAAGGAGACAGTAATGGTTTTTAAAGTTAAAAAATGGATGGTGGCAACATTGGCATTCAGCATGTTGGGCGCGTGTGCAAAAAAGGACATGAGCAATGCAGAATATAAACCTGAAGCCTTAATCATGGTTGCACCATCGGGTGCAGGCGGTGGCTGGGATAAAACAGCACGTTCAATCTCTAAAGTCTTAACGGACACCAAAATCATTAACGGTGCGATGACCGTAGAGAATGTTCCCGGTGCTTCTGGTGCCAAATTCCTCGCGTCGTACACCACCAAAGATGTCGGCAACAACAATAAATTGTTTGTCAATTCGCCTCCAATCTTGATTAATAATTTGCGTAAAGATGGCAATAGCCCTGTAGGTTACAAGGATGTG
>JBIKPB010000026.1:0-12172 GCA_044357705.1 Formosimonas sp.
AGGATGTGACGCCAATTGCGGGTTTGACGAAGGACTTTGCCGCGATTGTGGTTAAAGCCGATTCACCTTATAAAGATTTGAAGTCATTGGTTGATGCGATTAAAGCTGATCCAAGTAAAGTTTCGATTGGTGGCGGTTCTTCTCCAGGCAGCTTGGATCATTTGTCAGCCATGTTACCGTTCTTTAAAGCCGGTGTGGATGTGACTAAAGTCAAATATTTGCCGCATGATGGTGGCGGTGAGGCGTTGACTGCTTTGTTGGGTGGTAATTTGGCTGCCATTTCAACTGATGCTTCAAGCGTAGTTGAAAACGTTAAGGCTGGTAAGGTTCGTGTTTTAGGTATTTCTGCACCTGAGCGTATTACGTGGTTGGATGCGCCAACTTATAAAGAAGCAGGCATTAGCGGCGCTGAGTTTGTTGTTTGGCGTGGTGTGTTCGGTCCAAAAGACATGAGCAAAAGTGCGTTGGCATTTTGGAGTAAAGCGTTTGCCGACCTGAGCGCGAAGCCTGAGTGGGCTGCCGAACTCAAAGCTCAAGGCTGGGAAGCGGATTATAAAGACGCTGCTGCATTTACGGCTTACTTAGGTCAGCAAGAAGTATTGCTCAAAGAGTTACTCACTGCTTTGCAAATGGCAAAATAATTGCCCTATGAAAAACGCTTGTTTCAAACAAGCGTTTTTTCATTGAGCATATTAAGTAAATCGTTAAGGTTTGTTATGTTCCTATTGGGAGTGTAAAAGGAGTTTTTATGTCGCATAGATTTGATTTTTTTGCATCATTGGTATTTTTTATTCTAGGTATGGCGTTTGTATTTGGGGCGCGAGATTTGGCGGGGGCCGTTTATGGCAGCAGTATTACATCGGGTACTTTCCCCATGGGGTTCGGTTGGGCATTTACAGGTTTGTCGGCGTTACTACTTATTGAGACGCTGAGAAAAGCTGCTGCAGTTAAAACGGAATCCAATCCGCGTTTTTACAAGCGCTTTTTTACGATTTTTATTGCTGCTGTCGCCTATATTTTGTTGCTTGAAACCTTAGGTTATGTCCTCACAACATTCTTATTTTTGATGGTGTCTTTTCAAGCCATGGAAAAGGGTAGCTTGATCAAGTCTGCACTGGTGGCTGCGGGCTTTGCACTGGGTATTTATGTTTTGTTCGTAGTGTTGCTCAAAGGCAGTTTACCTGCTTGGCCCAACTTTATTTAATAGGGAGATCAGGTTATGACAACAATGGATTATTTGATGGGTGGTTTTGCCACGGCATTTACGTGGTATAACTTGATGTTTGCTTTTACAGGCGTGGTCTTGGGTACGATGGTCGGTGTGTTGCCGGGGATTGGCCCGATGAGTGGTGTGGCATTATTGATTCCTGTTACTGCGGTGTTGACCAGCAGTTTGGGATTATCTGCTGAAGCTTCAGCGACCAGCTCGATCATTTTGTTGGCGGGTGTTTACTACGGTGCAATGTACGGTGGTTCGACAACCTCAATTTTGCTTAATACTCCAGGTGAGTCATCTTCAGTGGTAACCGCGATTGACGGTTATCAAATGGCGAAGCAAGGTCGTGCCGGCAGTGCCTTGTCGATTGCAGCGATTGGTTCGTTCGTCGCGGGGATTGTCACGCTGCTGGGTTTGGTGTTAGTGGCGGAGCCATTATCTGAATTGGCTTTGAAGTTCGGTTATGCGGAGTATTTCGCATTGATGATTTTGGGGCTGTGTGCAGTCAGTGGTTTGGCGGGTAAGTCGATGACCAAAGCCTTGATGATGACAATATTGGGTTTACTCCTCTCGTGTATTGGTGTTGATCAGTCGGGCTCCTTTCGCTTCACTTTCGGCTCGCCGATTTTGGCGGATGGCGTTCAGTTTTTGACTTTAGCTGTGGGTATGTTTGCGGTTGGTGAAGTTTTCAAAACGATTTTTGAAGAAAGCACAGGCGACATCAAATTGGCGAAAATCAATAATATTTATCCATCTCGCGCAGAGCTTAAGCAAAGCGCTGGGCCGATTGCGCGTGGTTCATTGCTTGGTTTCTTTATCGGTATTTTACCGGGCGCGGGTGCGACTTTGGCATCATTTTTCTCATACATCATGGAGAAAAAAGTCGCCAAAGATCCGAGCCGTTTCGGTCAAGGTGCAATTGAAGGTGTGGCGGGTCCTGAGTCGGCGAACAACGCAGCCGCAGGCGGTGCAATGATTCCACTGCTTACTTTGGGTATTCCAGGCTCTGGCACTACCGCGATTTTAATGGGTGCATTGATTATGTACAACGTACAACCGGGACCGTTGTTATTCACCGAGCACCCGCAAGTGGCATGGGGATTGATTGCCAGTATGTTTGTTGGTAACGTCATGCTGCTGATTCTCAACATGCCTTTGGTGCGTGTGTTTGCTAAAATCATCAGCACGCCGCCTAAGTACCTTTTGCCAATTATTATCGCGATCTCGGTGTTTGGTGTGTATTCGGTACAAAATTCGATTTTCGATTTGTGGGTACTGCTCTTCTCGGGTGTGCTCAGCTATTTTTTAGTGAAAAATGATTTTCCAATTGCCCCGATCTTATTAGGTTTGGTATTGGGACCGATGATGGAAAACAACATGCGTAATGCGTTGGTTGACTCATCGGGTGACTGGAGTGTGTTTCTCACACGCCCGATGTCTGCTGTATTGTTATTGGCTTCCCTGGCTTGGATTGTCGTTCCTTTGATCCTTAAAATGCGTGGCAAGCAAGTATTGGTTAATGAAGAAGGTTAATATTTTTTGTAAAGTATTATAAAAAGACGGCGCTCATGGAGCGCCGTTTCAATTGGAGCAGAGATAAGGTAAATCCATCAACTGATTTTGAGGCTGCTTGAATCAGCGGTCAAATAACCCACCGCAGCACCGAACCGATCTTTATAATTGGCTCGAACCAAGGGGTCAAGAATATCTTTGACTTTGTCATGCAGCGGAGACTCCCAATCACCAGCGTGCTGAAAATTACTCATGATGTAAGTCCAACCGTTGATTTCATCCACCGCATGCAAGCCGGTTGACTCGGCACCAGCAGGAACCGACATGAGTCGTGATAATTGTTGGGTATCGACGTTATAGGCCCACAAGAAATTATTCACGTGATTGGCACTGTCTTCGCCGATGAATAGGGTGCGCAGCTTCTCCGAGAATTTGATGTTGTCTGGGCTGCCGATTCGGCTGGGGTCAGACAAATTGCCGAGCGCATCGGGTGCGATATCTTGACCCGTGATCAAGGCTTTGGTGTGTGCGGGTACCCATTCACTTTTGATGATTTTGCCGTTGCTGTCTTTCTGGCCGCTCATGAGCTTGTGCATCATGATACCGCCGGCCTTGAGCGGTTTTTCCAGTGTCATGCCACTTTGTGCATTCCAACCTTTGCCGTTGACTACCATTGAGTCGACCATGTTTTGTAGCGCGGAATACGCGATTTTGTCCTTAACATTGACGGTCGTACCTTCCATTTTCGTGAAACCCATGCTCCCGCCAGCAAGGTAGGCATAACGATGAGTTTCGAGAAAGGCGGCAGCCTTTTCCATGCCCGGTCTGACCTTGATCCAGTTGGCTGCGCCATTAACGAAAACTTTGGTAAACGTGGCATCATTCGGGTCGCTTGTATGGACTTCCATAATGTCGGTCGGTTTGAGCGTGTCGGCCATTTTTTTGATTTCGGCGCTGGTCGCGTGTCCCAGTTTAATCCAAGTTAATGCCGCCCCCGCAGCTTTAGGGTCAACTGAAAAGCCTGTACCGACTTTCGCGACATATAAAGTACCTGAGGATAAATCCTTCGGGCGATCAGCGACGAACATGAAAAAGCCGCTGTTGGTTGCATCATCGCCCATAATGGCCGTGCGCATATCGGGCATGACCTGAACCAATTCATGCGAGAGACGACCCATGCAGTAGTGTTTCTTAATGCTGCCCGTACCGTCAGGATGTACGGTCACTTCCGGCATGTGTCCGTAGTGATAGGGGTTTGCACGGCTTTCATCACCATACAGATTTTTACTGAAGGCCTTAAATTGCTTCATGCCTTTTGAGTCTGCTGCTGCAAAAGCATCCGGCTCATACTCTTCGCTGGATAAATGAGTGTTCCATGGCGATAAGCTGGCACCACAGGTAATCCATAGACCGTCGACTTTTGAGGTGTCGACATTGTGGTATTTGACTAAATTGAGTTTGCCGGTCATTTGATCTTGATCCAAACTCAGTACGGCAATCGGTGAGGGCAACATGCCGTAAGTACTTGCTCCGGCTTGATCACGTGTCGTGTATTCAAACTGTACCACGGCGAAAACTGGATTGCCTTTGACACCTGTGACCTTGGCATGGGTCAATGACAACAGTGAGGTGCCATCTGGCGCATCGGAAAAAATTTGTCGCTCTTTACCCGCTAAAGATGTATCTATAATCGGTCGGTTGTGGATATCGACATACCCGCCCGCCAATATTTTGCCGCCATGACCATCGCTGACCCAATCACCTGTGGTAAAAAATGTGTGGTGTGCGAGTTTATAATGATGCGTGCTGCCATCGCTTAATGTCACATTAAAGCTTGAACCCACGCTAATCGTCGCCATTTGAGTAGGGTCAGTTAATGTAGGAGCGGCCATACTGGTGAAATAAGAGGACACATAACGTGCATTGGGCGCTATTGTTTTTGCATTCAACTCGCCACTGCGCCCTAATAAAAGCGAGCTGGTGGTCAAGGCGCCAAGTGGCAGTAGAGGTGCGCTCCCTAAAAGTTTGAGTAGTTTTCGGCGGGTTGGCTGGGCAAGCTCTGTCGTCATGCAATTCTCCGTAAGTGGTTTATGTGATGGATTGATCTTGCGCATGTTAAGAAAATCACATGACAACAACGTGACGAATTCATCACATTTTCATGACATTTACGGCACAATCACATTCATGAATGAGGAGAAACCCATGACGATTCGTAAAAATATTGCGCTTGTCGCACACGATCATAAAAAACAAGACCTGATTGATTGGTGCTTGTGGAACCGTGAGGCGCTTAAGTCGCATCAGTTTTTGGGGACCGGCACTACGGGTAAATTAATTTCGGAAGCACTTGGTTTTGAAGTCGAGCGCTTTCAAAGTGGGCCGCTTGGAGGCGATCAACAAATCGGTGCCAAGATTGTTGAACGAGAGATCGATATTTTGATCTTCTTTTGGGATCCGCTTGAGCCGATGTCACATGATCCAGACATCAAAGCCTTGCTGCGCTTGGCGGTGTTGTGGAATATTCCGACAGCGTGCAATGTCAGTACGGCGGATTTTTTGATCAGCAGTCCTTTGTTTGGCTCTGATTATGCACGTGCCCTCCCAGACTTTAGTTATGATCAGCAGCGTCGGGTCGACTTAAACGATTCGACACGGCTGATGATCAAAACAGAAGATTGATTCGTCACGAATTCGATTTATTTTTAACCCCGCTTTAACGGTCAGTGGATCGTAAAGTGTTTTGTAAGTGAAATAGAAATGTCCTTTCCAACCAACCCATTACTCGATTTTACCGATTTGCCGCGCTGGCAAGAGATTCAACCACAACATGTAGCAGAAGCGATCACGCAAACCTTAAACGACGCGCAAGCAATGCTCACGCAGGTCGAAAATATTCCCGAAGCCGAGCTGACGTGGGGCAACGCCATGACTGCATTCAACGATGTGACCGAGCGGCTCTCACGCGCTTGGGGTGTCGTCAGCCATTGTCATCATGTGGTTGACACGCCCGAATGGCGTGAAGCCTATAACGCCTACCTCGAGCCGATCACCGCATTTTGGACGCAAATTGGGCAGAGCGAAAAATTGCTCGCGCACTTCAAAAGCTTCAGAAAAGAACCGCGTTGGAGTAGCTTGAATCCGATTCGCCAGCACATCATCACCACGGCTTTACGCGATTTTAAGCTCACCGGTGCGCTGCTCAATGACACGGATAAAGCCGAATTCGCGCAACTGCGCGCGCGCGAAGCAGCCGTACAAGCGAAATTCTCTGAAAACGTTTTGGACGCAACCAACGCGTATGCGTACTACGCCAGTGCGCATGAGTTATCGGGTGTACCGCCCGAAGCACAAGCAGCGATGCGTGCTGCTGCCGAAGCCGAGGGTCAAGATGGTTATAAAGTCACCTTGCAGTTTCCATCGTATTTTCCGATCATGCAATACGCCGACTCGCGTGCCTTGCGTGAGCAAGTCTATCGTGCGTATGTCACGCGTGCATCCGAATTGGGGGACGCTAAGTTCGACAATACGGCGAACATGATTGAACTCCTCACGATTCGTCAACGCATGGCGCGTTTGTTGAATTTTGCCAATTATTCCGAAGTCTCGCTCGCCGCCAAAATGGCCGAGTCCGTCCCACAAGTGACCGGGTTTTTATACGATTTGGCACACAAAGCCCAACCGTTTGCATTGGCCGATATGAAAGCCGTGCGTGAGTTTGCGCAAACCGAGTTGCAACTCGATACACTCGAGGCATGGGATTTGACCTACGTCAGTGAAAAGCTGCGTGAGGCGCGTTATGCGTTTTCGGAACAAGAGGTTAAAGATTATTTCCCACTGACCAAAGTTTTAAACGGCTTGTTTTATGTTGTTGAGCAATTGTTTGGTGCGCGTTTGGTTAAAAAAGCCACACAAGTTTGGCATCCTGACGTGCAGTTTTTTGAGTTGTCGCGCGATGGTCAAGTGATCGGCGGCGTTTATCTCGACCCCTACGCACGCACAGGTAAAAACTCGGGCGCGTGGATGGACGAGGTGCGTTCGCGCCGTTTATTGGGTGAACAAATCCAAACGCCTGTCGCGCATATGGTCACCAACTTCACGCCACCACTACAAGGTCAAGACGCTACGCTCACGCATGACGACATCATCACGCTGTTTCACGAAACCGGTCATGCCTTGCATCATCTCTTGACGCGCATCGATGAGCCTGAAGTTGCCGGTATTCACGGCGTCGAATGGGACGCGGTTGAGCTGCCAAGCCAATTCATGGAAAACTTCTGCTGGGGTTTCGATAATCTTGAGCGCATGAGCGCCCATTGCAAAACCGGTGAGGCCTTGCCGCGCGTGTTGTTTGACAAAATGCTCGCGGCTAAAAACTTCCAATCAGGGTTGCAAATGCTGCGTCAGGTTGAGTTTTCTCTATATGACATCATTTTGCACGCAAGCTTTGACGCACACGACAGTGGGGCGATTCATCATGTCTTGCAGACAATCCGTGACGAAATTGCCGTAGTGCGCCCGCCAGAATTCAACCGCTTCCAACACAGTTTCAGCCATATCTTTGCAGGTGGCTATTCAGCCGGTTACTTTAGTTATAAATGGGCCGAAGTATTATCCGCAGATGTATTTGCCACATTTGAGGCCGCGCAAGCTTTGGGTGCACCGTTATTGAATGCAGAATTGGGGCATCAATATTGGAATAATATTTTATCTGTGGGCGGCTCACGTCCAGCGATGGAGTCGTTCAAAGCATTTATGGGGCGAGAGCCCGATGTCGCAGCATTGTTGCGTCACAGCGGATTAAGTGCTGCTTAAGCTGTACTGAGAAATGACTTGGAGTGGGGCCGATCATTCACTTTTATTCCTCAACTTAAGTGTGCCAATGATCAGGTGAAATATCAAAAAAACACCTGAAAATAGTCAAATATTATTTATGCTGTGTTGTTGTAAATGTGATTAAATGCTAACAATTATTAAGGCGGGTTTACGAATACTTGTAAAAAATTTTTAATAATTGCATGTTTGCAACCTAATCGTCGTGTCGAAGTGGCAATTGAGGGTTCTGTGAAGTAAGATTGATTTAAATTTTTTGCAAAAAAGGACAAGTTCTCTTGTCCTTTTTTATTGTTCATCATCGTCAAAAATACTGGAACCATGCTGATCAAGTCGATCGAATTGGTCGCGATGTACTGCCCACCACAAGCCCCAGATGATCAAAAAAACCAAAATGATGCTCAAGGGAATGAGCAAAAATAAAATATCCATTACTTTATTGACCTAAACTTTGGATGGGGCGCAGCACACGCAGTGCATTACCCACAACGATTAATGAGCTTGCTGCCATACCGATGCTGGCGATCAGCGGGGTGACTTGACCGGTAGCGGCAAGCGGAATAGCGATCAGGTTATACAAGACCGCCCAAGCCAAGTTTTGCCGCATCAAACGACGAGCGCGGTGCGCAATGATGTGCGCGGCATAAATATCATTGAGTTCTCCCGATTGTACAACCAGATCAGCCTGCATTTGCGTCAAACTGCTGCCGTGACCCATGGCTATGGCGACGTCGGCTTGCTGCAATACGGGCGCGTCGTTCAAGCCGTCACCGGTCATGGCGACGACTTTGCCGTGTGCTTGTAGGTTTTTGACCAGACTGAGTTTATCGGCTGGTGTGGCGTTGGCGTGCGCAGTTTTGATGTTGAGCGCAGTGGCGAAAGGGTGCACGACATCGGCTTTGTCACCACTGATCAACTGCACGTCGCAATTTTTTTGGTGTAGCGCTTTGATCAAGGTTGTCGCATTGCTGCGGGTTTGATCGGACAAGACAAACCACGCCAATATTTTGCCCGTACCTTGGGTCAGTAAGGCAACGCTGCGCCCTACGGTGTTGGGTGGAAATTCGTTATCGCTTAATTCGCGTTGTGCTGCGAATGACGGTTTGCCGATGCGATACTCCGTACCGTCCAGAACGCCGCGTACACCTTGACCAACGACTAACTCGAGCTCTTCGACTTCGTTCATACGCTCAGGTAGATCAACATCTTGCAATGCTTTGCGCAATGCCAGCGCAATTGGGTGACGCGATGCCGCTTCTAAAGTCGCTGCGATTTGCAGGGCGTCGTTGGGTTGATCGCTGATGGTCTCATGCAGGGTCTGTACGTCTTCGGTCAGTGTGCCGGTTTTGTCAAAGGCGTAGACATTGACGCGCGCGAGTTTTTCAAGTGCTTCAGGCTTGACCACCAAAACATGATGGCGTGCCAATGCGCTGCCAGCAGCGGTCAAAACGGTTGGCACGGCCAGCGCGAGGGCGCACGGACAGGTGATGATCAAAATCGCCACAACCACCGGCACGACACGCATTGCATCGTGCATGAACCAATATGCGGCAGCGAGTGCGCAAATGATGATCAGTGCGTAAAGAAAGTATCGTGCCGCCGTTTCGGCCAGCAAGGCGATTGCCGGTTTGTGCAGTGCGGATTGTTGCGCGAGTCGCTCAATCGCATCGAGTTCGGATGCACCACGCTCAGTGGTAATGCGTGCATAAACGGCTTGCTCGATATTGGTTGATCCGGCCAGTAATGTGTCACCCACGGATTTGGCAATTGGTTGCGATTCGCCGGTGATCAAGGCTTGTGAGCAAGTCGTATTGCCCTCGAGGATGACGGCATCGGCGGGAACGACTTCGCCACTGCTGATGAATACGACATCATCCACGCGTAGCTCATCGGCGGGGATTAGCGTGGTTTTTTTATCGCGTGGAAACGCTGCGATTCTCTCGGCAAACAGTTGCTTGTGCTGCAACACTTCGTTCAGATAAACCGCGGCTTTATTCAACGCTTTAAACTGCACATAGCGTGCACTGAGCAGCAGTGCGACAAACATGGTGATCGAGTCGTAATAAATATGACCGTGTTGCATAATGGTGGCGTAAACGCTGGCGATAAAGGCGACGATGATGGCAAAAGCCACGGGCGTATCCATACCCAAACGACGCAGCCGAATCTCCGCCCAAGCACCGCTGAAAATCGGTCGGGCACAAAAAAACATGATCGGTAAGGTCAATGCAAAATTCGCCCAGCGCATCAGGCTCGCTGTACTGGCATCCATATCCGCTTCAGACGCGAAGTAAAACGGATACATGAACATCATGCTTTGCATCAGCAAAAATAAAGCGACCAACAGGCGAAATAATTCGTTGCGTTGTTGTTTTTTTTCTGCCGCCGAAATGGCGGTGGTTTGCTCTTCAAAGGCGTGATAGCCGAGCTTTTCGATGCGCGAGATGATTTGAACGATGGAAATCTGACTCAAATCCACGGATAAAAATGCACGGCGCAATGTGTAATTCGCCTGAATTTGCGCCACGCCCACGCTGCCTTGCAAATCACGTTCGATTAAATCGGTGCAGGCGACACACGCCACGCCACCTAAGCGGAGGCGAACGTCTGTCAAGCGCGGAGTAGAGGTCGATTGCGACATAAAAACTTTGTGGATAAAGCGATATTTTAACTGACTATGCTTGCACTTCGTACTGCCCCATCATACCTAAATCTTCGTGTTCCAAGATATGGCAGTGAAACATGCGCAATCCCACTTGTTTTTGCGCGATTTTGAGGCGGATGGTTTGGCCTGCACGGGTGTTGACGGTGTCTTTCCATGCTAAGTACGGATAGGCCGTGACTTTGCCGTTGTCTTCTGTTGAGACAATCTGAAAATGACTGCCATGGATGTGGAACGGATGATCCATATCGGTTTGATTGATGATCTCCCACAGCTCGACCTGACCGACACGTGAAGTGAAGTCGGTGCGATTCATGTCATACATTTGATTGTTGATCATGAATTCCATCGTCATGCTGTGCACGCCTCCCGCCATGCTCATTTGCATGTTTTCGGTGAGCAGTAGTTGACGCGTGATAGTGGCTTTGCCCAATGGGGTGATGGTGCGTAATTTTTTGGGTATATTCGGTGGCGTAGCAACCTCACCTGAAACCTGAATGTGCAAAAGCTCGATCGGCTTGAGCACCGGTTTTTGACCGCCCATGCCGCCGTCCATCCAGCCCTTATCGTAAGGTTGTGCGGTTAACGTAACGGCGCTTTGAAAGATCACGCAGACCTCCAGCCGCTCGGCCGGTGCGAGTAAAACCTCTGATTGTGGTGGCAAGGGCTGCTCCAGTAATCCGCCATCGGTACCGACTACCGTCATCAATGTCCCCCCCAAACTCAGTCGCAAATAGCGTGCATTGCTGGCGTTGATCAAGCGCAGGCGGTGCATGCTGTTGGGGGCAACCGTCCAGATCGGTTGATATTGACCGTTGACCAGCACCACATTGCCTTCACGGCCGTTCATTTGTTCATCCATGGTTTGCGCCGCAATTTGGGCATTGGCATCAAGTTGCAATGTACTGAACATTAAAATCTGCTCAGGAATGCCGAGCTGGGCGATTGGATCGTTCGGGTCGCGCACGATCATCGGCGCCGCCAACCCACGCGCAACTTGCATGGCGGTGCGCCCGTGCGGATGAGGGTGGTACCAGTACGTCCCTGCATCGGGTGGGGTGAATTCATAAACGCGCGACTGCTTGGGTTCAATCGGGTGATGCGGATGACCGTCTTGATCGGCAGGGACATCAATACCGTGCCAATGCACTGTGGTGGATTCGGGTAAATGATTGTTGATCGTGATGCGCACGGGTTCGCCCACTTTAACGTCTAACATCACTCCTCCCGATGGATTTTGATATGCCCAAATATCTGTTGTACTGCCATCGCGTAACCATGAATGCTGAGTCGGTTGAATGTTGAGTACGGCATCGTTCATGCTCAGTATTGCGTGCGTGCGCAGCGGTTCACCGCTACGCAGACGCCTCATGTCAAAACCATTTGAGGCTGCGGCTGTCGTATTGGGCGTATGCATCGTATGGGCTTCATTCGCTGGTTTTTTGCCGCAGGCCGCAAATGTTAAAGCGAGGGTTGAATACATACTGTTGACTAAAAATTGGCGACGGTTCATGAGAGTAGGCCTAAAGTTGACTGTTAAAACTCAAATAAAAGTGGATTACGCGATCAGCATGGCGCCCATCAAGATCATCATGCCATATTCAGATAGGCTAATGATACCGAGTGGCGCTTTAGAGTTCCCGCCGATACACGCGCAGTTCAGCTCCAACTTATCGATATAGATGGCCTTAAAAACCGAAATGGCACCGATCAAACCGATTAACAAGGAGACGATACCCGATGCAGATAATGCAACGTGCGACAAAAATGACAAGCCCAACAAAAGCTCAATGAAGGGATAAGCCCAAGCATACGGTTTGAAAACTTGGGTCAGAAGGTCGTATTTTTCAAATCCGGTGACAAAGCTGGCGAGATCCATCAGTTTGAGCAATGCCAAAATCGACAATGCCATACCCATAAATGCCATCCAATCCAAAGACAATGCAACG
>JBIKPB010000171.1:0-4071 GCA_044357705.1 Formosimonas sp.
ATCCGAAGCTGCCCTGTATCGTCACTTTGCCAGCAAAGCGCAAATGTTTGAGGGCTTGATTGAATTCGTCGAAACCAGCTTATTAGGCATACTCAATCAAATCGCGCAATCCGACAAATCACCCGCCGAACAACTGAAACAAATGAGCCGTGTCTTGCTCGCCTTTGCCAGTAAAAATCCCGGAATGAGCCGTGTTCTGATTGGTGACGCATTGATCGGCGAACACGAGCGCTTGCAAGCCCGCGTGACTCAACTGATTGAGCGCTTGCAAGCTACACTCAAACAAACCTTACGTGACGCGGCATTGGCAAACGAAATCACCCCTCATGCGGATTTGAGCATTTACAGCTCGATATTAATGAGCGTTGTATTGGGTCGTTGGCACCAATTCGTACGCAGCGGATTTAAAAACCTGCCAGATACACAAATAGATGACATCTGGCTGGCGTTGGCATGGTTTAAGTGATAATTACCCAAAATTAAATCATTTAACTAACCCTCTATTCATCCTTCAGACTACACGCTAACCCCTTCAAAGCCACGCTTTGAAGGGGTTTTTTCTTATCACGCAATACAGTTAAGCATGATGCATTGATGCTTTTTAAATTATTTGCATCAAAAGAACAAATAAACCTTGTCAACTCAATAAATTTAAATTAGAATGATTCTCATTAAGCTTAGTTGAATTCGACAGATTGAACACAAAGATTCAATCTGTAGCCCGTTCGGGAAGTGGTGTTCCCTCCTTGACCCCATATTGCAAAATATGGGGTCTTTTTTATGCACATCCAACACATCATTCAAAGAGCTTGTAAGCAAGAAATCAAATAAACTTCATTCTCAGTAGCACCAGCTCAGCTTATGACTCTGCGTGACAAAAAGGTCAGAAGACCTCTGACCTTTTCAGTATCCGAGCGACGACACTAACAACTTTTTTACTGCAGTTTCTTAAGCCTCATTCGCCAAAACCTGTGACACCGCATTGATTGTCGCTGCGATTCGTCCAACATCGCGCAGTTGCAAAGTACTCATACCCTCAGCCTTGAGCAGCGCATAATGACTTTGAATGCAAAAATGACATTTACCGACCACCGATGCAGCCAACGCATACATCTCAAACCGACGCTTATCCAAACCACCGTGATTGGCATACGCATTCATACGCAACTCTGCACGTTGCGTCGACAAGTCTTTATCATCGGTCATTTCAACAAATGGATACCACGCATTGTTCATGCCCATCAATGATGCCGCGGTCAATGCTGCATTTTCCTCCTCAGGTGACAATGCGCGCGCCTCACGAATCGCATGTACAACTTTAGTCGCTTTAGCCGCAAAAGCTGCCGCAAGTGCTACGCCGACCGCATCATTACCCTCTAAACTTGAACGTGAAACCGTCGCATCCAAGTTCAAGCGAATATCTTTCGCATAATCGGGGATTGCATTTTTAATATCGCTCAACCATTCCATTGTTTTCTCCTCATTTATTTTGAACAAAATAAAACCCGCGCGAATGCACGGGCTTTATTGATACAGACAAAGCCATCTGACTTCACTGCATTTCAATTACAACGTTGCGCCACCGACAGTACGGTTGCAAGGGCACAACTCATCGGTTTGCAAGCCATCCAAAATACGCAAGATTTCTTGTGGGTTACGACCGACGTTCAAGTTGTTCACCGAAACGTGTTGAATCGTATTGTCCGGATCAATAATGAATGTTGCACGCAAAGCAACGCCCGATGCCTCATCACGCACGCCCAACATGTCGATCAAAGAGCCTTTTGAATCGCCAAACTGCCAGTGACCGAGTTTGTTCAAATCCGGATGTTCACGGCGCCATGCCAATTTGCAGAACTCATTGTCAGACGAGCCGCCGAGCAAAACCGCATCGCGGTCTTCAAAATCTTTAGCCAATTTGTTGAACTCAACGATTTCGGTTGGGCACACAAACGTGAAATCTTTTGGATAAAAATAAACGATTTTCCATTTGCCTTCAAACGACTTTTCAGTGATCACTTCAAAAGCCGAAACACCATTTTCTTCGTGGTGGTTAAAAATAGGTTTAACGCCTTCTACACTGAATGCATCTAATTTTTGTCCAACTGTTTTCAAGGTTGCTTCTTAGGGTTAAATTAATTTGGAATCGTTTTACTGCGATTTTTTGCGATAGCCTAATTGCATTATTTAATTCGGCCGATAGTTATTTTCAAATCACTTCTTTTGCCACGCATCTTTCAGACCCACAATGCGGTTGAACACCAACGCGCCTGCTTTTGAGTCCACACGATCACTGACAAAGTAACCGTGACGTTCAAATTGAAAATGTGTCTCGGCTGGCGTATCGGCAATTGAATCCTCGACAAAACCTTGTGAGATATGCTTTGAATCCGGATTCAAAGCTTGTAAAAAATCCTTACCTCCGGCATCGGGATGTGCATCATTAAATAGTCGGTCATACACGCGAATCTCAGCCGGTACAGCCGAGGCATCCGACAGCCAATGAATATTGCCTTTAACTTTGTAGTTGTTCGAGCCTTCGGTACCGCTTTTTGAATCAGCAAAATAATTGGCATGAACGGCGATCACGTTATCATTTGCATCCGTGTCGTATCCTGTACATTCGATCACGAAACCATAGCGCAAACGCACTTTATTACCAAGGAATAAACGGAAAAAGCCTTTAACGGGTTCGATCTGAAAGTCGTCCTGCTCAATCCATAACTCTTTCGAGAAGACAAAATGACGCTCACCCATCTCAGGATGATGCGGATGAACTGGTGCTTTGCACGGCTCGGTTTGGTTTGCGTCGTAGTTGTCGATGATCAATTTGAGTGGTTTCAATACGGCAACGGCGCGCGGCACTTTTTCATCGAGATCATCACGTACAGCTTGCTCCAACGTACTCATGTCAATCCACGAGTCGGCCTTCGACACGCCAATACGCTCGCAAAACAAGCGAATCGACTCAGGCGTGAAACCACGACGACGAATACCGACCAACGTCATCATGCGTGGATCATCCCAACCATCGACTTTGCCTTCTTCGACCAATTGCAATAATTTACGTTTACTGGTGAGCGCATAAGTCAGATTCAACCGCGCAAATTCGGTTTGCTCCGGCAACGGTTGCGTCAACACGCCCACCTCAACCAAACGCGCCAAAACCCAGTTGTACAATGGGCGATTGTTTTCAAACTCCAGCGTGCAGAGTGAGTGCGTGACTTGCTCAATCGCATCGGAGATGCAGTGCGTGAAATCGTACAGCGGATAAATGCACCACGCATCAGCGGTACGGTGATGATGCGCATAACGAATCCGATAAATCACAGGATCACGCATCGCCATAAAGCTTGAGCTCATGTCAATTTTGGCACGCAAAACATGTTCACCTTCTTTGAACTCACCCGCACGCATGCGACGGAAAAGATCCAACGATTCCGTGACCGGACGATCACGATGCGGCGAATCGACACCAGCTTTGTGCAACTGACCGCGCTGCTCACGAATCGTATCGGCGTCTTGTGAATCAACATACGCGTGACCCGCTTCGATGAGCTTTTCGGCGAACTGGTACAACTGCTGAAAATAATCCGACGCGTAATGCAGATGCTCAGTACCGTTGTTGGTCCAATCAAAACCCAGCCACTTGACCATTTCTTGAATTGAATTGACGTACTCGACCGATTCTTTTTCGGGATTGGTGTCATCAAAACGCAAATAGCAACGACCATCATAATCACGCGCCATACCGAAATTCAAACAAATACTTTTAGCATGTCCGATGTGTAAATAACCGTTGGGCTCAGGGGGAAAGCGAGTGATCACTGACGGTAAACCGGCACGGGTGAATTTACCCGCAGCACGGTCAGCATCCATTTTTTGACGGATGAAATTGGAAGCAATCGCCTCCGTAGATTCGTTTTTTTCAATCATAGATTCAGTATCAACTTTAAATTATTCAATCATCTTTGAGTCGGTTTAACTCATCCAAATACATCAATTGCAGCCTCATTTGACAGTGGGCCCATACGCTCTTGTCATCAGACAACAATCTGCAATACCGTTTGC
>JBIKPB010000129.1:0-5109 GCA_044357705.1 Formosimonas sp.
TGAGGTCTTTTCATGGCAACTTTCGATTTGGTGATTGAAGTCAACCATGTGATGCCTCACTTGGCCTTTTTCAATCTGCGAAAATTGCTATTCGTACTTTAATTCACCAGTAGATAAAATACCCTCACCTTTAGAAACTTCAAGCCCGTCAGCCTCCAACGAAAGCTGAACACTCTTCTTGAGACTGAAAGCCTCACTAAACATTACAACTTTATCAAGATACGTTAATAAACGTAAATCCTTCCCTACCCAAGATCCAAAATCAAAATTAGCAGAGAATGTAGCAGTACTTGTCTGCCAATTTAGAACTACTTTTAATAGAACAATTCCGCCACAGGCTTGTCCTTCAAAGGTTAATTTTTTTCTGCCATAGCGAAAAACACCTGGAGTATCATTGAATGACTCGACAATCTTTGTTTTATTATCGATAAAGTTGAGTCTAAGGACACCTAAAATACTTGGCGGGTTAAGCTCTATATGCCCTGCATCTTTGAAAATTTCCGTCAATAAAGGTGAACCTTCGACTTGTATCTGACCTGAGGAATAGTGAATCTGCATTACCTCTCCATCCTCGATTAATTTTAAATGCTTACTGTCGAATTCTGTTGCTAAATCAGGAGCCACTTTTAACCTAAACTGAATGCTTTGCTTAGCAAATAATTCAATTTTTTCCTGAGCATCATAATAAGAACTCTTTACAAAAAAACGAGAGTCAAGAGCCTCAAGTGCATTTACACTTGCTTGATGAACATTTGTAATAGCATTAAATATCCTCACCTTTGGCTGATCACCTAAAAGCGCTTGAGTTAACAAATGTATTGCATCTTTATCTGATGGAAGTTGCTTGCCACTTTCCATAATTGAAGTATTTTCAGCCAGTTTTCTCCAGTCTAACAAAAGATTTTTTGAATGCAGAAAAGTATCTCGATCAATTTTGTCAGCGCAAATTGAGCACAACCATAGACCATTATTAATCGATTTCCTTTCATCAGATGACATTGTTTCATCATACCTAGGACCACCAGCTGCTGCAGCGCAAATATGGGCAGCTTTACCAATAGTATTAAACTTAGCTTCCTCTTCCTTTGAAGCCGCTATTGTAGGAACTCGGCAATCAGGATTTGAACATCGATAAGCGACTCTCTTTGCTAAAGCATTAATAACTCTGGCAGGAAACTCATCTCTTCCTTTATTGCCCATGCTCTTAATCCTTTTATGTAAATGAATAATAAATTTGCGCAAAAATTCAAATAAAGAAACTACACGTACATCCCTCCATTCACTGCCAACACATGTCCCGTAATATAAGCCGCATCGGGCGATGCGAGAAAAGCAACGGCATTGGCAATATCTTGCGCTTGTCCCATACGGTTGAGCGGAATTTGGCTGACCAAGCTGCTCATCACCTCCTCACCCAGCGCAGCCGTCATATCGGTTTCGATAAAACCGGGCGCAACGCAGTTGACCGTGATGTTGCGAGAGCCGAGCTCCTTTGCCAGCGCACGAGACATGCCCTCAACTCCCGCTTTGGCAGCCGCGTAGTTGGCTTGACCGGCGTTACCCATTTGCGCGATGACGGAAGTAATGTTGATGATACGGCCGCTACGGGCTTTCATCATCGCGCGCATGACTCCGCGCGACAAACGAAATACGCCCCGTAAATTCGTAGCAATCACATCATCAAAATCTTCGTCTTTGAGGCGCATGGCAATGTTGTCACGGGTAATCCCAGCATTGTTAACAAGGATGCTGATGGCACCAATATCTTTTTCAATTTGCGCGAGCACTGCGTCGGTTTGCACGGTATCGGCGACGTTAAGCACTAAACCTGTATTTTTAGCGTTAAATTGCTGTAAATCTGTGGCAATATCCGCTGCACCTGCTTCAGAAGTCGCGGTACCGATGACAATCGCACCGCGCTCCGCAAGTGTACGCGCGATGGCGCGACCGATACCGCGTGATGCGCCTGTAACCAGTGCGATTTGATTGGTGAGTGATGAATTCATAGTCTTCCTCTAAAAATGGAGTATTTTTTATGGCGGATTTCGCTCTGCACCGAAACAACGATGCACTCAAGAAAAACCCGCATCAAACTGATGCGGGTGAATTATAGCTGATTGAGCCTCAAAAATCGCCCTGCTTTAGCGTTTGTCGCGTTGTCGGCTACTGCGTCCGACTGGTTTTTCTTTCGCAACGGCTTGAGGTTTAGCGGGGGTTGTGCGTTTACGCTCCGACTCAGCAGTAGGCTGCACTTTACCTCGACGTGTATTGCCCTTACTGCCATCCTCACGAACCAGTACAAAATCAACACGGCGCGTATCGCTGTCCACTCTGGCAATTTGTACTTTAATCGGATCTTGTAAACGATAAATCACACCCGAAGAACGTCCACGCAAACTGTATGAAGCCTCATCAAACTCAAAATAATCTTGGCCCAACTCAGAAATATGAATCAAACCATCAACATACACATCATCCAAAGTGACAAATGCGCCAAAATTGGTGATCGATGAGATTTTACCCGGCATGACTTGACCAATAAACTGCTTCATATACTCGCATTTGAGCCAGTTGGTCACGTCGCGACTGGCTTCGTCAGCACGACGCTCGCACATCGAGGCATGTGTACCGAGTTGTTCCCAAACGGCATGATTCGTATCTTTGGCTTTTTTGATGCGTTTTTTCTCTTCCGCATCCAATGCTTCATCACCCCACCCGCGTTTTTTACGCGTATCCTCGAGCAAAACGATTTGCTCAGTCATCGGTGTATAGCGCTGATTGTGAATAATCGATTTAATCGTGCGATGGACGAGTAAATCAGGATAACGCCGAATCGGCGAGGTGAAATGGGTATAAGCCGGATACGCCAAACCGAAATGACCGAGATTATCAGGCGCATACACCGCTTGCTGCATCGAGCGCAACATCAAAGTTTGTAAACCCGCCGCATCGGGACGACCCACGACTTGTTTCATCACTGCGGCATAGTCTTTCGGTGACGGCTTATCACTGCCGCCCATACGTAAGCCGACCAAAGCCAGACTTTTACGCAAAGCTTCGAGTTTTTCAGGTGTCGGGCCCTCATGATTGCGATACAAACTCGGACGCTCACACGACTCAATGAACTCAGCAGCACACACATTCGCCGCCAACATACATTCTTCAATCAAACGGTGCGCATCGTTACGAGTACGCGGCAAAATTTCCTTGATCTTGCCATTTTCGTCACTGACAATATAGGTTTCTACCGTTTCAAACTCCATCGCACCACGCACCTCACGTGCATCAAGCAATACTTTAAATAAATCATATAGTGATTTGATATGTTTGTTAATTTTAGAAAAATCAGTTGCTAAAATTCCTGTACCTTGATCCAAAAACTCCCATACTTGGTTGTACGTCAAACGCGCCGCTGAAAGCATCACCGCTTCATAAAATTGGAATGCTGTAATCTGACCATTCAGATCAATCACCATATCGCAGACCATACACAAGCGATCCACATGCGGATTTAAAGAACACAAACCATTCGATAATTTCTCGGGCAACATCGGCACCACACGGCGCGGAAAATACACGCTGGTCGCACGTGTGAGCGCGTCTTCGTTCAGCGGCGTTTTGTCCTTCACATAGAAGCTCACATCCGCAATCGCGACCAACAAACGATAGCCAACAACCCTACGTCCCTCCTTGACCGGCTCACAATACACCGCATCATCAAAATCTCGCGCATCTTCGCCGTCAATCGTCACCAGCGGTACATCGCGCAAATCAACGCGACCAGCCCAATCCTCTGGCTGTACGGTATCAGGCAATTTACCCACTTGCTGTTCGGTTTTTTCCGAAAAAACATGCGGCACGTCGAATTTACGTACCGCGATCTCGATCTCCATACCCGCATCATCGGCATTACCCAAAACCTCAACCACACGCCCCGTCGGCATGGCGTGACCATCACCATAATTAATCAACCCCACCACCACAATCTGATTGACCAATGCACCGGCCAACTCATCCGCAGCCACTAAAATATCAATCCGTAAACGCACATCATCGGGTGAGACCAACCAAACACCGTTTTCATTGATCAAACGACCAACGACTTGCGAAAATTTACGTTCTTGTACCTCAACCACTTCGCCTTCACGCTTACCATTACGCGCGGTGCCCGTGATGCGTACCGAGACCTTATCGCCATGCCATGCACCGCGCATCTGTCGTTCAGGGATGAACACGTCTTCACCCACATCATTGAGCAAAAATCCATAACCATCTTTATGCGTTTGAATCGTGCCGCTGATCAGCGCTTGATCCGAAATCGGTGAATAGGAACCTTTAGCACTCATTTTAATGTCACCATCGGCCACCATACTGTCGAGCACTTCTTGCAATGCTGCCACTTGAGTCGGAATGACATCCAACTCCTGCGCCAATTGAATGGCGTTGAGTGGTTTTTTATATACCACGGCATGCGATTGAATCACGCCAAACAACGTACTGCGTGAAGGCAACTTAATCACGGTGTTTTTACTGGCGGGCGTTGCCGATACTTGACGGGTTGATCCTGTCGGATGCGGCGTTAATAACACCGATACTTGCTTGGACTTCGAATTCGAGCGTTTTTTAGTTTTATTGCTCTTGCTTACACCGGCGTCTGCCGACTTTGATTCGGGGCGGTTTTCATCCACCATGTTTTTTTTCATTGTATTTTTACTGTTTCGATTTGACAAAATAATATAACCCTATAGAATAGCGACTTCGCAAGTACATAACGTCTGCGAATTTTTACACTTTTTATAAGATACATGAAAAACAAAACAAAAGTGTGAAAAAAATAATAGATTCAAGCTCACTGCCCAGGTGGCGAAATTGGTAGACGCACATGGTTCAGGTCCATGCGGTGGCAACACTGTGAAGGTTCGAGTCCTTTCCTGGGCACCAAAATACTCTTTTTGGTCATACATCAAAAATAAATAAAAAAATCTTGTCGCAAGACAAGATTTTTTATAAGGTTTTTGCGGAGCTGTAAGGGTTAAATCAACTCATTCTGATAAAAATAATCTTGTGTCAAATACCAACCGTGTCGAACTTCCACCGGCTTATCCGCAT
>JBIKPB010000017.1:0-13967 GCA_044357705.1 Formosimonas sp.
TCATTCATCCTTGGCTTATATGCAGTACATCAGCTTTGAAGGAAAATAAGCGCGAGGTTTGCTTTTAGCAACCCGTGTTTTTACACACAGTCAAATACCATGATGAGGTCACACAATGAAAAAAGTATTATTTGTATTAACCAGCCACGAAGATTTAGGCGATACAGGTCTTAAAACAGGATTTTGGTCAGAAGAACTAGCCGCACCGTATTACGCTTTGATCGACCAAGGGGTTGAAGTGACGCTGGCATCACCCAAAGGTGGTCAGCCGCCCATTGACCCCAAAAGCAATCTTATCGAGTTTCAAACAGACGCTACTCGACGTATGGATGCTGATACCGCACTGCTGACCAAACTCAAAAACACGCTGCTATTGAACCAAGTCAATCACCGCGATTTCGATGCTGTCTTTTACCCAGGTGGGCACGGTCCATTGTGGGATTTGGCGAACGATGCTCAGTCAGCCCAGCTTATCACCGATTTTTATGAAGCAAACAAACCCGTTGGTTTTGTTTGCCATGCACCTGGCGCATTAAAAAACGTCAAACTGGCAAATGGCGACTATTTGGTCAACGGCAAAAAAGTAACAGGTTTTACCAACTCAGAGGAGGAGGCTGTAGAGTTGACAAATGTGGTGCCATTTTTGGTTGAGGACATGCTCCAAGCCAACGGCGGGATTTACAGCAAAATTGAAGACTGGGCACCCTATGTAGTAACAGATGGTCTTTTAGTCACGGGGCAAAACCCAGCGTCATCAGAAAAGGTTGCAGAGGCTCTGCTTGCCTTAATAATGCAATCCGCTTAAAAGTACAGGTTAGCGCGTTGGGATGAACTCTTTTTGTGAACCCCAACCAACCGCCAACTATCTTACCCGCGCCCATTTAATGGGCGCTTTTTAATCTGACATGTTGGAGCTCGCTGCGCTCAGTGCCAACGGTACAAAATCATTCAATGCGCCGCCACCGCACTCATCGGTTTGGCTTTTAAATCAATTCCCGCTGCCTTGTCCAAACGCCCACTCCACGTGGTGATACCCAAGGCAATCAATACAACCAGCGCGCCGACCCAAGCGGTGTGAATAAAACCGAAGTGAGCGACGATCGATCCACCCGCCCATGCGCCACCTACAATGCCAAGATTAAACGCAGCAACGTTCAATCCCGATGCCACATCGACCGCTTCGAGCGTAAATCGCTCAGCTTGCTTGACCACATGCACTTGCAATGCTGGGATATTGCCAAAAGCAACCGCGCCCCAGAACACCACCGCAAGCAAAGCCAGCCACGAATACGGCGCAGAGAATGTAAAGACAAACAGCACGACCACAAGTAACGCAAAAATAATTTGCAGGGCGTGAATCGGGCCGAGTTTATCGGCCAGTCGACCACCCCAAATGTTGCCAATTGCGGTAGAGATGCCATACGCCAGAACAATCCAATTCACCGCATTCATACTAAAACCAGAAATGATTTGCAAAATCGAAACCAAATATGTGAAGGCCAAAAATGTACCACCACGCCCAATGCGTATAAACTGACTAAAAGCCCAACGGAAGGCAAAGAAACACTCAAATCTTGAGCCACAGTGGGAATCAACCCGACGATCACAAACTCCGTGGTTCCGATGGCGAAAGCACTCAACATGAGGGCAAATAATGCAAGCGGCATAACGAACTCCTTTAAAAAGAAGTTGCATTATGCCGAGATGATTGATGATGATAAATTCAATAATTGTGAATTTATAATTGTTGTTTTGTTCACAATAACATGATTTTAATGCCGCAAAATGAGCCTGTTTTATTTGTCCAACAACACGACCAGAACCTCTTTGAGCACAAAACCAAACACGCCCAAAGCCAAACCGATCAGCAAAATAATCGTACCAAAGCGCCCCGCATTGCTTTTTTTGGCCAAATTAAACACAATAAAGACCATGAGAATACACAGTCCGCCAACGCCAAAGTAAAAACCATACTCAGAAAATTGTGCTTCAGTCATCTTAGTCCTTCTGTGCCGAGTCTTTCTTCAACCATGCCGCGAGCATATTCGGTTGCAAGGCATCATAGGCTTCAAACGGCTGGTGAATCCACGGACTGTTATCCAATAAATCCACGCAATAATCCGGCTCTTGTTTCGCCCAACCTTTGCGCCACAACACGGCCGAACGCACATCCGTAATCGCTGGATAATGGGTTTTTAAATGTTCTTTAACTGCCGCCAAAGTCACACCTGTGTCGATCAAATCGTCGACCAATAAAACATTACCCGATAACTCGCCTTGCGTCATGGCAATATTTTTACCAATGTGCAATTCGCCCTGCTCCATACCGACCGCTTCGCGGTACGAACTGGTCGACAACACCGCCAATGGCTTGTCGAAAATTCGGCACAGCACATTGCCCGCCACCAAACCACCGCGCGCCAAGCTCAACACGACGTCAAACTGCCAGTTCGATTCATAAACCTGCAACGCCAACCGCTCAATCATTCGGTGATAAGCCTGCCAATCGACATATAAATCTGTTTCGGTACTGTTTTGCATGAAATAGCCCTTGAATGGATGTTGAAAATCGCGGGCAGGCCGCGATTTTCAGTGATTATAAAACTAATTTATTGTTTGTGAATGGTATGGATGCGATCCGGCCCTGTTGACACAATCGCAACCGGAACACCACATACTTCTTCGATGCGGTTCAAATACGCTTGCGCATTGGCCGGCAACTTGTCCCATTCGGTCACGCCATAAGTCGATTCGGTCCAGCCCGCGAATGTTTCATAAATCGGCTCGCACAATGCCACATCGGTCGCACCACGCGGCAATAAATCATGACGTACACCCTTGATCATGTAACCGACGCACAATTTAACCTCAGCCAAGCCGTCCAACACGTCAAGCTTCATCATCGCCAAACCGCTCACACCGTTGATCTGAATCGAGCGTTTGAGTGCTGCAGCATCGAACCAACCACAACGACGGGCACGACCAGTCACCGAGCCGAACTCCTTACCCATATCGGCCATGTGTTTACCATTCAGGTCTTGTTTGGTTTCTGCATCGTACAACTCGGTCGGGAATGGGCCCGCGCCGACGCGCGTGCAATACGCTTTGGTAATTCCGAGTACATACGGCAAACGATTCGCACCGACACCCGCGCCCGCAGAAGCCGCACCGGCAACACAGTTTGAGCTGGTCACAAACGGATACGTGCCGTGATCGACGTCAAGCAAAGTGCCTTGCGCACCTTCAAACAACAAACGACCACCGCTGGCTTGAATCTCGAACAGTTTCGCCGAAACATCGATCACCATCGGTTTCAAACGCTCGGCGTAAGCAAATGATTCATCCAACGTTTTTTGATAATCGACTGCTGGCGCTTTGAGGTATTCGGTCAAAACGAAATTATGGTATTCCAAAGTTTCTTTGAGTTTCTCGGCAAACACTTCCGGCGCGAATAAATCCTGCACGCGCAAGGCACGACGTGCTACTTTATCTTCGTACGCAGGGCCAATGCCGCGACCGGTCGTACCGATTTTCGCTTCACCGCGACGCGCTTCACGCGCTTGATCAAGCGCGATGTGATACGGCAAAATCAATGTACAGGCATCCGAAATAAACAAACGGTTGCAGACTTTCACGCCCGCCGTTTCGAGTTCGCCGATTTCTTTAAACAACGCCTCAGGCGACAACACCACACCATTACCGATAAAGCACGGCAAGCCGTCGTGCATGATGCCTGATGGAATCAAACGCAAAACCGTTTTGTGACCATTGATGATCAACGTATGGCCGGCATTGTGACCGCCCTGAAAACGCACAACACCTTGTGTGGTCTCCGACAACCAATCAATGATTTTGCCTTTGCCTTCGTCACCCCATTGCGTACCGATGACGACGATATTGCCTTGCTTTTGTGCTGCCAACATAAGAAATCCTTCAATTATTCCGAAAAAAGTGAAACGCTACTTTTTTCGGGAAATAGAGATTTTGAACGGAAAGCCCGCGTAAAATCTAAACAAACCCCAATGAAAAATCTGATCAGAAAACTCATTGAACATACGATTACATTGTGAGTCAAACCGTGGCTACAATCTACATATTGCCGATTAAAAGACTCACGCCAACGATCGAACATGCCACAGACCGCTCTCTAAAACCAATTCACGATCGCAGACAAATGCATCTTGCTCGGCTGTCGCACCGGTCGACAACTGAATCACCGTTTCACCCGCAGTACGTAAATCATCGATCGCCACGCGCAAAGATGCATCCATCGTCCACGGTGCGCGAATCGCCCGCGTCGGTTTATTGAACGCCAGCAACTCAGTGATTTCGCGCAAATCCAATGAAAAACCGGTCGCTGGACGCGCACGACCAAAACGCTCACCAATGTGATCGTAACGCCCGCCCCGCGCAATCGCGCACGGCGCGCCAGAACAATACGCGGTGAACATCACCCCAGTGTGATAGTGATAACCAGTCAAATCAGCGAGGTCGAACTGCAACACACCACTATCATCCAACGCAGCAAGCGCACTCAACTCATCCAACGCAGCACTGATCGCGGGATCTTGCGGCAACACGGCACACGCACGCTCAAGCACATCGACACCACCATATAAATCCACCAGCGCCAATAATCCTTGGCAAACCGCCTGATCACAACCTTGTGTCAATTCACGCAAAGCGGCAACGTCTTTAGCTTGCAATGCTTCGTAAATTGCATCGGCTTGAGTCAACAAGCGCGGTGTGCGCGCCAATAACGCTCTGACAATCCCTGCGTGCGACACATCCAAACGCAAACCAGGTAGATTACAAAAGCGCAACGATGCCAACAATAAGCTTTGAATCTCAGCATCCGCCTCCAAACCGGCATGACCATAAACCTCGGCACCGACATGCATCGGCTCACGTGAAGTTAATAAGCCGTTGGCACGCGCATGAAACACGCTGCCGAAATAGCACAAGCGCGTCACGCCCACACGATTGAGCAAATGCGCATCAATGCGCGCGACTTGCGGCGTCATGTCGGCGCGAATCGCCAACGTGCGTCCGGTAATCGCATCTGCCCATTTGACCGTACGTAAATCCAGATCATCATCCGCATCATCGAGCAACGCATCGGTGTACTCGACCAACGGCGGCATAACCAACTCGTAGCCGTATTGCTGATACAGATCGAGCAAACCGCGACGTAACCCTTCGAGCATGCGCGCTTGGCGCGGCAATACATCGGAGATTTGGTCGGGCAGCATCCAAGCGTTTTGAGTCATTTCAGCTTTCAAATTCACAATAAAAAACACGCCTTGAAAAGGCGTGTTGTCGGGGCAAATGAATCACCCCTGCTTTTCCACGACATTTTACGGGAAAACCCACGAAAACTCACGTTTTTTATTACATATCCCCTTGATCAAACAATACATTCATCATCCGTTGCGGATTGGTCAAAAAATCACGTGTGATCTTGTAGTGCTCGGTTTCTTCATACATGACGCGCCATACACCCAAACCATCGAACTGATAAATCCATGCATCTGGATACGCCATCAAAATCGGCGATTGCGTCGCAATCACAAACTGCGAATCATCCTGCACCAATTCATGCAAACGCGCCAATGCCACCAACTGCCGTTGAGGCGACAACGCTGGTTCAGGCTCATCGAGCAAATACAAACCTTGCCCACCAAAACGATTCATCATCAATGCCATAATACGCAAAGCCTGTGGGGTTTGTAGCATCGCGCGTGCATAATTGCCAGAATAGGTATTGGCTTTGAGCAAGTGCGCGGCATAATCGCCGTGACTGATGTCAAGAAAAGCCGCGCAGTCACGCACCGAGCGTGTAACGACAGGCTCTGCCATCATGCCCCACAACGGATCAGGCGAAGCGGGACCACTCGGCACCCGACCACGCGACGGTTTATAAGCCCGACCAAACCATTGAGTGATGCTGGAATCCGAATCGAACCGCCGCCATCGCCCGCTCCCGCGGCCGGCACAATGCGTGCGGCAACTGCCGCCGATGAACCACCGGACGATCCGCCCGCCGAATGATTCAAATTGTAAGGGTTACGCGTCACCCCATACACGCGCGACTCCGTATAGGGCGCCAAACCCAGCTCTGGCAAACTGGTTTTGCCAAAGGCAATCAAGCCAGCTTTTTTGTAGCGGCGCACCAACTCGGAGTCTAAGCGACAGTTACTGGATAAGCTTCATAAAAATAGAAGTCCTGTAAACTCATCGGATTGAAGGTGGCGAGTTGAAAATCAGGAATGGATGAGGACGGCAAATCAGACGAATTAATCGCTTGACGTGCCAAACTTTCTGAGAAAAAAGCATCGTAATGCGCACGAGATTGAAGCCGATGCTTTTGCAATAAATCAAGCGATTGCATCGCACCCAACGCCGCACCCAACTCATCAGGGTTGCGCCAGCGCAACGCATTCGGATACATGATGAAATCACCACCGAGCAAATAACGATAATCACCCATACCAACATGCGAAATAATCGGCGTACCGCTACCCATCGCCTCTAATGTAGCCTTGTTACCACCGACCGGAAACGATGGCAAATATACATCGACACCGTACTCGATCAATGCCCGCCACACCGACAAGACATTCGGCACATGAATGAAGCGTTCACGCGGCAAATTACGCTCATCCAAACCATGATGAACCGTCGCAATTTGCTCGTCCGACAAACGACCAATGTGCACATGCGCCCCATCAACGGCGGCAATGATTTGCGGCACGTAGTCAAAATAATTGTATGGATAAGGCGGCGCGAATTTCGCAGGCGCACCCGATGAGCCGGTGGTCAAACGACCGTTTTTGTGAAAACTGTCGGCGCTGCGAATGCCGTCATCACTGGCAGACAATGGCCAATACACTTGATTCGCCACCTTGAGTTTATCGCGGCACAAACACAAACCGGCGGGATGGAAATCAATGTGACTCAAGCAAGTCGTATGCACGCCGAGCGAAAAGCGATAATCAGCATGGTGCATAAAATAACCCGTGCCGTGGGCAATCGCCTCTGCTGCCGCAACCGCAATACTGTCATAAAAGTGGTTGAATAAAAACGTACGCGCCGGATTCAGATCAACAATTTTTTGTTGCAGCCATTGCAATTTTTCAGCCATGTTGCCACCGACACTGACCTCGGTTGAGGCACCCAAACGCTCCACCTCGTCGGTGTATAAATCACCTTTGTGGATGATCGGATCGCCATTCGCTGGATTGGTCAACAACACAATGCACTTTTTACCGTCTGCGAACTTAATGTAATCCTCCAGCACACGCGTATGACCGCCCTGATCGTACAAATAAGTTGCGATGAATAACCACGTATCCTCATTCGGCTTCGCATCGTGTCGTGTGAGACGGGGCAACATCGCTTGCCCTGCGGCGCGACACACTTCGTCCAACTCAGGCGACGCCATGACTTTAGACAGCGCACGCGGATGACTCGAGACCTCATAAGCCATTTGACTGACCCGCGACAATGGATGCTCAATCTGCCCGTGCGCGATTTCAGCGAGCTGCGCATGACTGAAACGATGGATGTCGATAAAAGACATGTTAATTTTTCACCAATAACTGATCGACATAACGCGCCAATAAATCAATCTCTAAATTGATCGAGTCGCCGACTTTGAGGTGCTGAAAAACCGTATGTGCAATCGTGTGCGGAATCAAATTGATTGTGCCGTAAACCGACGCTTCATCAAACCACGTGCGGTTGACCGTCAAGCTCGTACCGTGCAACGTAACCGAACCTTTGTCGGCAATGAAGCGTCTCCACTTGATCGGTACTTCAAAAACCAACTCAAATGATTCCGCCACCGGCTCAAACTTCACAATCCTCGCCACATCATCGACGTGACCGCTGACCATGTGACCGCCCAAGCGATCAGACAAACGCATGGCTTTTTCAAGATTGCAAAAACCGGTTTGGTTGAGCGACGCGGTCTTGGACAAACTCTCATTCGAGACATCGACGGCAAACGTATTGCGCTCCAGATCCAGCTCAACCGCCGTCATGCAAGCGCCGTTGATCGCAATCGAATCGCCCAAAGCCACATCGGATAAATCCAAACCACCTGCTGCAACAACTAATCGCACGCCGCTATCGCTTTGATTCGTCAATGGCGTGACGGCTTTAATTTCGCCGATCGCCGCGATGATGCCTGTAAACATATTGAACTCCGTAAAAGGTACAAAGGAATAAAAAATATTTCTTTGTGAAACAGTCGTCGTGACTTATTTATATTCGGTAATTTTTTGCGCACGCAAACGCAGATCGTTGCCTACTTGCTGTGTCTCCAGCCAACGCCAATGTCCGGCTTGCATCAAATCATCCAACGCCGCATGTGCGCCAAAATTCGCCACAGAAAAGCCCGAACCAATGACACGTGGTGCCACATACATCAGCAACTCGTCGATCAAACCTGCTTGAAGCAACGCACCATTGAGCATCGCACCGGCTTCGACATGGACTTCATTGATTTGCACTTCGTATAAATGTGCCCATAATGCTTTTAAATCGACATGTGCGCCGTCCAATGGCAAGGGCAAAATCGTCACCTGAGCGTATCGTTCAATCATCTTTTTAATGCGTTGTTCCTGAGCGACATCGTCGATATCACCACATGCCAAATAAACCGGCGCACCATCATCAAATAAACGTGCATTAAGTGGTGTGCGCAACCATGTATCGACCACGACTTTGATCGGCGGATGTGCCAAAGCTTTAATGCGTACATTCATTTGTGGATCATCGTGCAGTACGGTACCCACACCGGTCACGATCGCATCGCTGCGCGCGCGAAAATATTGCCCATCTTCACGTGCCGCCACATCAGTAATCCATTGACTGCGTCCATCGGGTAGTGCGGTTTTTCCGTCGATTGAGCTGGCCCATTTGAGTCGCGTGTATACCTGATGGTGCGCCATGCGTCGCATGAAACCGATATTCAGATCAAATGCTTTTTGCGCCAAAGGATGCGTTGGCTCCAGTACCTCGACCTCAACTCCTGCTGCACGTAAAGCTGCAATGCCTTGCCCCTCCACCAAAGGATTAGCGTCGACACATGCCACGACAATCCGCGCCGGTTGAATCGCTTTAAGCGCCTCAACACACGGCGGCGTACGCCCAAAATGCGAACACGGTTCCAGTGTCACATACGCCGTACAACGGGTTAAATCGACACCACGATTGTGCGCATCGGCAATCGCCATGACTTCAGCATGCGCCTGACCGACCGCTTGCGTGTGACCTTCGCCGACGATTTCATCATTCAAAACCAACACGCAACCGACGCGTGGATTCGGCGATGACAAGCCGATAGATTGTTCCGCTTGCGCATAAGCCAGTTGCATCCAATGGTGGTCGATAGTGTTAATCATGACTAGACTCAATAACGGTCAGTGACGAATTGCGCGTAGTGAAAGAAAACCGGCGCCGCGTACAAAATCGCATCGAGTCGATCCATCACGCCCTGCTGACCGCCGGTCAGTTCGCCCCAGTCTTTCACTCCCAAGCTATATGTAATACCACGCATGACCAAACGACCGAATACTGCAGCAAACGAAATCAGGGCGCCGGCAATCGCCGCCTGCCAAAATGTAAACGGCGTGAACCAAAAAAATGACGAAGCAATCAAAGCATTGGCGGCCGCACTGACGTACAAACCAGGCCACGTCATACGGCTGTGAATCAATACTGCGATGCGCCCTTCGCCTTTGCGGAAAAAATAATCCGCCATGTGTTGCCACAACATCGCCGAGCGTACCAGCGTCAAGAAAAACAGCAGCAATAATGCTTTACGTTGCGTCGAGAAGTCTGCCACCGATTCGGTGTGTAAAATCGCCACAGTATGACTCAAGCAATATACGGCAATCATCAAGCCCCATTGCAACGAAGCTTTACGCGATAAAAATTTATCGATGTCTTGGCGCACGACCGACAAAACCGGCAGCAGCAAAAACGCATATACCGGAATCAACACAGTGAAGAAACCGAATTGCCCCATACCAATCAAAATATATTGCAGCGGGATGAACACAAAAAAGGCAAAGAACAGAGCGCGATGATCACCGATTTTGACCGGTGTCAGCGTGATGAATTCACGCAAACCGAGAAAAGAAATGACCGCACAAACAATCAACGATCCGACCGTGCCAAAAATACTGACCAAGGCTGAAACGATAAACACCCACCAAAAAGCTGAGAGATGACGTTGGGTACGCAAGAGAAATGCGCGACGCGATTTATTAGAAGTACGCTCGGCACGAGACAACGCAAAATAGCATGCGATATGCGCCAAACCAACCAGCAAGGTCAAAATCAGCAGCGTGAACCAAAACAGTTCGTAATCGGTTAAGTTCCAATGGCTCATGCGTCACCTACTGCAAGTAATTGATGCTGCGATCGCGCCGAAATCACGGCTTGGCGTGCCCGTTCTAAAAATTCGTCTTTATCCTCATCGGTGCCCAAAAATAACGGCGTACCAAAACGCGCCGTACACACCAAGGGTACTGGCCAAAAAGCACCTTTGGGCATGATGCGATTGAGGTTTTCCAGATAAACCGGTACGAGTTCGACCTCCGGGAATTTTTGCGCAAGGTGATAAATTCCCGACTTAAATGGCTGGGGCGTCGAGCCTTTGTTGCGCGTGCCTTCAGGAAAAATAATCAGCGAGTCACCTTTAGCCAAAGTGTCACACAACGGTTGCAGTGGATCATCTTCAGTACGGTCTTCACGCGCACGCGCGATGAACACCGCATTCAAACCCTCGGTGACGATGTATTTTTTGAACGCGCTTTTACCCCAGTAGTCAAAAGCCGCAACCGGATGCGTGGTCTTTTGTAAATGCGGCGGCAATGCGGCCCAAATCGCTAAAGTATCGATATGGCTGGTGTGATTGGCAAAATAAATCCGCTGTTTGGCAATCGGCTTGCAGCCAATCCAGCGCGGATACGCACCGATCAGCAAGCGAATCAACCACTGTAAAAACCATGAGATAAACATGCGTTTGCCTTATTATTTTTTAGACTTTAAGAGTGGGCCCAAATATTGACCTGTCACGCTGGCTTTATTCTTCGCAACCGCCTCAGGCGTGCCTTCGGCAATGATCTGATCAGCGGTTTTGATGACATCCAAGTTATGCTCGATGATCACAATCGTATTGCCGTGCGATGACAGCTGATTAATCACGCCCAATAGTAATTCAATGTCGGCAAAGTGTAAACCAGTCGTCGGCTCATCTAAAATGTACAACGTGCGGCCGGTGTCGCGTTTCGATAGTTCGAGTGCCAGCTTGACGCGTTGCGCTTCGCCACCCGACAAGGTGGTGGCCGATTGTCCCAAAGTGATATAGCCCAAACCAACATCAAGCAAAGTCTTGAGTTTACGCGCAATCGTCGGTACAGCATTAAAAAACTCATGTGCTTGTTCAACGGTCATGCCGAGCACTTCATGAATATTTTTACCTTTGTATTGCACATCCAAGGTCTCACGGTTGTAACGCTTGCCATGACAGACGTCGCACGGTACATACACATCGGGTAAAAAGTGCATTTCAACCTTGATCACACCATCACCTTGACAGGCCTCACAACGACCGCCTTTGACGTTGAACGAGAATCGACCCGGCTGATAACCACGCTCTTTCGCAGTCGGCACTTCCGCGAACAACTCACGTACGGGTGTAAACAAACCGGTGTACGTTGCAGGATTTGATCTCGGCGTGCGACCAATCGGCGCTTGATCGACGTTGACGACTTTATCGAAATGCTCCAAGCCGGTGATTTTTTCGTGTGCGGCGGGCTCTTCCGAAGCACGATTGATTTTATGGGCGGCGGCCAAGTACAAAGTCTCATTGATCAAGGTCGATTTACCCGAGCCGGACACACCGGTCACGCAGGTCATCAAACCGACCGGCAAATGCAGCTCGACATTCTTTAAATTGTTACCGGTCGCACCGTAAATCACCAATTCTTTGTCAGTTTTTTCACGGCGTTTTTTCGGCACTTCAATGCGGCGTTTGCCCGATAAAAAATGTCCGGTGGCTGAAGTTTTATGTTTTTCGATTTGCTCCGGTGTGCCGTGTGCGACAATCATGCCACCATGCTCACCCGCACCAGGGCCCATATCGACCACATAGTCGGCGCAACGAATCATATCCTCGTCATGCTCAACTACGATGACCGAATTATCCAAGTCGCGCAGATGTTTGAGCGTTTCGATCAAGCGATCGTTGTCGCGCTGATGCAAGCCGATTGATGGCTCATCCAATACATACATCACGCCGGTCAAGCCCGAACCAATTTGTGATGCCAAGCGAATCCGTTGCGACTCACCGCCCGACAAGGTATCGGCGCTGCGCTCCAGTGACAGATAATCCAAGCCGACGTTATTCAAGAACGTCAAACGCGCGATGATTTCTTTAATCACGCGATCGGCGATTTCTTTTTTTGCACCTTTAAATTCGATGCTGGAGAAATAATTCAGTGCATGACCGAGCGCCAAATGCGACACCTCATGTAACGTGCGCGCAGTCTCGCCATCGCCAATGCGCACATTGCGCGCCGACTCACGCAAACGCGTACCGTGGCAACTGGGGCACGATTGCACGTTTTGCAATTTCGATAACTCTTCACGAATCGTCATCGAATCGGTTTCTTTGTAGCGACGTTGCAAATTCGGAATCACGCCTTCAAACGTATGCTCACGCACGATCGCGCGACCTTTATCAGACAGATACGTGAAGGGTAAAGTTTGACGACCGGTGCCATACAAAACTTTTTGTTGCGCCTCTTCCGGCAGCGACTCAAACGGCGTTTCAATGTCGAATTTATAAAAATCCGACAAACTTTGCATCATCGAAAATGAATAGGTATTGCGTTTATCCCAACCCTTAATCGCGCCACTGGCAATCGACAAATTAGGAAAACCGACCACGCGCTTGGGATCAAAAAAAGTTTCTACCCCCAAGCCATCACAGTTCGGGCAAGCGCCCATCGGATTGTTGAACGAAAACAGACGCGGTTCCAACTCAGCAATCGCATAATCACAACCGAGCACGGGGCAGGCAAATTTCGCACTAAACAGTTGCTCAACGTTGGTATCCATGTCGACTGTGACTGCGCGACCATCGGCCAGACGTAATGCCGTTTCAAAGCTTTCCGCCAAACGTTGCTTTAAATCGGCTTTGACTTTAATGCGATCGACCACGACTTCAATCGTGTGTTTTTCGGTTTTTTTGAGCGGTGGAATATTGTCAATGTCAAAAATTTGTGCGGCGTTGGTATTGGTCGTACCACCGCCTGAACGAATGCGAAAGCGCACAAAGCCCTGCGCCTGCATTTGCGCAAATAACTCTTCATGCGTACCTTTGCGGTTAGCAACCACAGGGGCGAGAATCATCAGCTTGGTATCTTCAGGTAAATCGAGTACCGTATCAACCATTTGCGATACTGTTTGCGATGCAAGCGGCACATCATGATGCGGGCAATACGGCGTGCCAACCCGAGCGAACAACAAACGCAAATAATCGTGAATTTCGGTCACCGTACCAACGGTCGAGCGCGGATTGTGACTGGTGGCTTTTTGCTCAATCGAAATCGCCGGTGACAGGCCTTCGATCAAGTCTACATCCGGTTTTTCCATCAACTGCAAGAACTGCCGTGCATACGCCGACAAGCTCTCAACGTAGCGACGCTGCCCCTCTGCATACAGCGTATCGAACGCCAAACTCGACTTACCCGAGCCGGATAAACCGGTAATCACTACCAACTTTTGACGGGGCAAATCAATCGAAATGTTTTTAAGATTGTGCGTACGTGCGCCGCGAATTTTGATTTCACTGTTCATGTCTGTTTGTTTCGCTTGTTTTGAAAGGCGCACCGAAAATCAGCGCAACCGAACCTGATACTATAAATGGTTTTGCCGCTTCATGCCAG
>JBIKPB010000267.1:0-2539 GCA_044357705.1 Formosimonas sp.
CATAACTCCCAAAGCGGACAATCGCGGTGCGCGGCGCATCGTTGCGGGTAAAGGCCATACGGGCGACGTGGCGACTGCGGGTGAGTTTTATTACACCTTTGACCATTACCGCAGCTTTTATCGAGCGAAAGAATAATATGAGCGCTTTATCGTGGACCGAAATCGCCGGTCAATTCGTGGTGGTGCACAATGCCCAGCTCAACAATGCATTGGCTTTGTGTGTTGACGAGCTTGTGTGTGACGTTGTACAGATGGATTTACGAGCGGTGGCGCAACAAGCAGATGCGCTGACAATTTTGGCGCAAAGAGGTCAATTTCCCAATTATTTCGGGGGTAATTTAGATGCTTTGTATGATGTGATGAGTGAGCGAATCGACGCTTCAGCCACGACCAGCACAACCAATCAATTGTGGCTGATCAGAAGTTTGCCTGTGCAAGAAAAAATGCTGTATCCGATTTTCGATACGCTGCGCGATGCGCTGTCACAATCGAGCGGCATCACGCTGACACTGTTGTGGTGGATTAATGAATAAACCCTACATCATCGAACATACCCGCGCTTGGTTGATGCGCGCAGTGATTGGCTTGAACCTGTGTCCGTTCGCCAAAGCCGTGCAGGTCAAGTCGCAAATCCGTTATGTGGTCAGTGATGCGACCACAACCGATGCGTTGTTTGAGGCGTTGTGCGATGAACTGCAAATATTGAACCAAACACCTGCTGAACAGGTTGATACGACGCTGCTGATTCATCCGCTGGTTTTGACCGATTTTTATGATTACAACGATTTTTTAAGTGTGGCAGACATGGCAGTCGCTCAGCTCGGATTGCAAGGTACGCTACAAATCGCCTCATTCCACCCCGACTACCAATTCGCCGATAGCTCATCCAACGACATCAGCAACGCAACCAACCGCGCACCCTACCCGATCTTGCATATTTTGCGCGAGGCCAGTATCGATAGAGCGGTCGCGGCGTTTCCCGACGCTTCTAAAATTTTTGACACCAATATTCAGACCATGAGCAATTTAGGTGACACAGGCTGGAACGACTTGTGTCGATTGTGCGAACAAGATGCTCAAAACAATACAGTAATCACATCATGAATAACGCCATCTCGGATTTAAACACATTATTGTCAAGCATGACCCCCACACTAAATGAAGGTGCTTATGCATTCATCAGTGTCCCACATGCAGACATTTCAACGACTTTGTCACAAATCCCCAGTGACGCACTGATCGGTAGCTTTCGCGAAGCTGAGGGACTGACGCTGATTCTCAGTGAAGCTGCTGCACACGCCTGCAACCAGCCTATTTTATTTCGTGCGGCATGGATCAGCCTGACGGTTCACTCCGATCTCGCCGCCGTCGGTTTGACCGCCACATTTGCACATGCACTGGGCACTGCACAGATCAGTTGCAATGTCATTGCGGCGGCGTTTCATGATCACATTTTCGTGCCGATGGAGGAAGCTCAACGCGCCATGCAAGTTTTACGCCAATTGCAGCATGATGCGCTTATGCACAATAAGCCATAAAAAAAACCGCGCTGATCTGCGCGGTTTTTTTTATTGTCAGGTGTTTAAGCACGCGCTTTTGCCCAACGCTCCGCGGCCACAATAACCAACAGCCCCAATGCAAAAAATGCCACATGCGTCAAACTCGGTCGCGCTTCATAGCCCATCAATGCATTGAAGAATGTACCCACACCACTGCTTTGCTCAACCAAAAACGAGCTGTCCCAAACCGGATCTGCCCCACTGGGTAAAACATCGGCTTGCACCAACTTATTACCCATTTGTCCCGCCATACCAGCGGCCAACAAAACCACAAATACATTGGTCAATGAAAACAATTTCCCGACCGGAATGCTGGCAAGACCAAAATACAATGCGGCACCCACCAAGATGCCAAAGAGTAAGCCCCCGAAACCACCCAGCGCCACTTGGGTGTTATTGGTCGCAGCGACAGGTGAATCAATCAATGCATCTGTTGCGTTAATTGTGGTTGCTGGCTGCTCGGATGCGGTTGCCATTGGTGCAGCAGCACCTTTCGTCAAATCAACTTCAGTCGGTAAGGAGGGTTCCGATGCTTTTATCGTCCCTTTGGTCAAATCGACTTCGGTTGCCAGTGCTTGAGCCGCTTGAGGTTTGGTTAAATCCACTTCATTCGGCAAGTTGCCTGATGGATTGGCTAAGTCCAGCACTTCCGGTGCTGCGCCACTTTCTGTGGCGACGGGCTGCACCACCGCAATCGGCGTACGGTCATTGTTGGCTAAAGCACCTTTGACAAACAGGACGGTTTCTGAACCTTCACGCAAAACAATCATCGCAATGGCGACTGATACCGCCCACATGGAGGCCTTGCCAATTTTGGCTGCAGCACCCAATTGTTTTGCTTCCTGCGCCATTTCGCGACCATGTTTATTGGACCAAACCACATGCCAGGTCAACATGATGAAAGCCAAACCCAAAACAATAACATTCAACCAGTCTTGTCCAGCACCATCGGCAGCATTGCTGATTTCATTGATCAAACC
>JBIKPB010000130.1:0-5093 GCA_044357705.1 Formosimonas sp.
AGTAAACACCGCTAAAAGCACCAAGCTGGCCACCAAATAAGTCACAAACCAAATCATTGCATCACCTGTAATATAAGCGTTCATTGTTGCTCCAATCCATTATTCAAAGTAGTGTGGTACAAAGTGCGAATCATTGCCGGTGACCACGTTATAGTCCTCCCGAATGCCCATGCCGGCAGTCTGATTGCCAATAATCCATGAACCGATCATCGGTCGGAATCCGTCAAAATTGGGCAGCTCGAACCATTCCTGCACGACGTAGCCTGACTGAGCATACTCGTCGACTAATTCGGATCCAGAGAGTGCGTGTTCGACGCCAAATTCGATTTTGCTGACGTTTGCGCCTTCACGCGACAAAATCGGCTTTTTGACCCAAGTCTTGGTTTTGGGTAAGTCATCAGAAGCGAAATGTGCTTCCAGCAACAGCGGATGATTCGGGTACTTTTGCCACAACAGAGGCAGTAACGCCTTAGACGACAGCAGCATCTTCCATGCCGGTTCGATCCAGCGCGTGCGCGCGCGGCTCAAATGTTGGGCGTATTCATCCTTAATCAACCATTCCCATGGGTAAAGCTTGAAGCACGTCGAAATCGGTTGCAAGTTCAGATCCACGAACTGGGAGTTGATGGCATCCCAACCAATATTCTCTACTTGCAGTTCAGAAACATTCAAGCCTGCTTGAAATGCCGTATCCATGAGGTATTCGATATTACCCCAATCCTCGCGTCCAGCTTCAGTCATGCCGACAAAGTGAATGTGGCTCTTGGCCATGATTGGTAAGCTCGCCTGGATGACTTTCCATTGTTCGATCAGTTTCTCGTGCAGGGAGTTGAATTGGTCCGGCAGGCCTCGATCGACCAGCCAATCCCATTGGACAACCGACGCCTCGAGCAACGATGTCGGTGTGTCTGCGTTGTACTCAAACATTTTAATGCGTTGACCGTCATAGCCCAAATCAAAGCGCCCGAACAAACTCGGTTCGCGACTTCGCCATGAGGTTTCAATCAACTCAATATCCGCATCGGTAAAACCGAATTGAGGTGCATACCGTCCACCACGCACCACGTCATCGACCCAGTCCATGCACATTTGATGCAGCTCAAGTGTGGCATCATCGATGCGATCGACTTCTTCAGCGGTGAATCGGTAGGCTTTGGCATCCGACCAATACATCGAACCATCGGATGAGGGCAGGTCGTAATAATCAAAGCCCACATCTTTACAGCGTTGCTGCCAGTTCGGGCGCGGCGTTAAGATTTGACGCTCCATCATCAACCTCCGAACGACGAGCTGCTGCGGCCGCCGAATCCACCTCGAGACACCGGTTTACCCGGAGAGCTCATGGCCGCGCGTGAGCCGTTGGAAACGCTGATAAAGGGTTGTTTGGCTGCGGGATACCGTGCACTGAACGTCTGGCCGTTGTAATTCACCGATCGATCACCGGGGTAATAAGCAGGTCCCCAGAAACGGGCACCATTGATAAAGACCGTTGAGTGCGCGCCTTGATTTCTGACTTCCTCCTCGGGTACTTCTTCACATAAATCGTTTGCGCCCCAGTCCGACGAGCATTCTTCTTTGCCCTTATAAACGTCGCGCTGGACATTGGATTGTTGGCATCCGGTCATGGCCAGCAGGGCGGGGATGATGAGTAAGGGCAGGGGGTTCTTGAGTAGCTTCAAATAGTGCTCCGTTGAATGTTGATTAAAAATCGACTTTCGTCAACCAACATTCGATCTGTTTTAGGTGATTAGTCAACCAAATCACAACCATAAATTATAATCTGTCAACCAAACGAATTAAAAGGTCATTCGTCACTATATTTGATGCCATCGATCAGTGCGATCGCTTCTTCAAACTTTTGGCGATATTGCGCGAACAATGCTTTGTCTTTTGGATCGACGGTCATACCTTCGCTGTAACCTATACCGTTTTCGTCTAAAAGGATGGCAGAGCTCACGATCTCATTTTTAATAATATCTAAAAGGTCGAATGAAAGTTTCACCGAATCCTCATCGCCCGTGGACATCGATGCCAGGTGTTCAACCTCATCGTGATCAAGATAAATAACGATCGGCATGCTTGGAGATTGTTCATCAATATAAACTGAATTTGTTACTTCAAATGTGTTGCTCATGTGCTTTACTCCTAGATATAAAACCAAAATACGATGCGTTCAGCAGCAGCTACTTGCACCTTCATTAAATCGTTTTGAAACCAGTCGCCGAGAAATGCTCGATAGCTGATTATTTTTCCCAGCCCTGGTTCACAGGTACAACCGTGGTTGTGATCGATGGTCACGCGTCGATCTTCAAATGTGGCGTCATAGTTGAACTCAAGCAGTTCTTGCAAACTGAGCCATGATACTGAGTATGCTCTGGAACTGTAGTTCTCAAACTCATTCCTGATGTCCCAACTGACATCTTCCGGCAAGCCTCTTGGTTGCGTAATAGGTGGAACGGCTGAATAGTTACGAACGTTGGCCAAAAAACCAAACATGCCATACACCCGGTTCGATAAAAAATCGATACCCTGAATTTCTTGCCAAGTGCCATCAGCGATTCGACGTTCCGCGAATGTACGAATATCAGTACCCATAATCAGTTGTTTTCCGATGCGTCATATCCATTCGATTGTCCCCAAGCTGTCAAGAATACGGTTAGCGTATTGATCCAATAACACAGTAACCAGACCGGCATCATCGCAACGATGAACCAGATGCTTGTTTGATTGACGAATATGGATTGCACGGTAATTAACACCGCTACGATAACCATGAACCCGGTAAATCGCTTCATACGTCGCTTCAAATGTACTATTTTAGATTTGTCCTTAATCGGTAATTTCGCGATCTTTTGCCGTAACGACAGAATACCCGCCAAAAAAAACAATGAGAGGGACGTACATAAAACAAAGTAGTTGGCTTGTCGGTTGAGCTCAAGCAAACCATCTGCATCCAATATGTAAACTGCTGCCATGCCCATGAAAAACAATGGCACCGCTTTAATCAATAAATGCTTCAATTTTTGGATGTTCATAAAATCAGACGTGCAGGGCATTTTTGCCCGTTGGTTAAAATTTAATCAAAATAACAAAAGTCTTGTGATAACAGTCAGTTGGCTTTAATGTCGGTTGTAAATTCGCAGAGTTATCCACAAAATTGTGAATAACAAATTCTAGCAAATTATTCTCAAAATTTCTACAAATCAATGACTTACGTGCGATAGGCTAAGTCATGGTTTAAGCAGGTGTAGTAACTTTGATCTCTAGATCTGTTTGTGGTTGCATGACCATCTGCTTTAAATTATGTGCGTGATTTAACTCAGGTACGCTCAATACTGACTCAACAAATTTAACACCATTGAACCGTTTTAAGTGTATTAAATGCGCAATTTTTTTGGGCATCGTATTCAGCTTGTTCAAATGCCGGACACTGTTCATGACCATCATGATTGAGTTTTGTGAATGAAATACGCGCGTGTGGTTGTTTTTCAATTTATCCTCTATTCATTAAGTTTTGTCAATCAATGGACCATCACTGTTCTCCAGTGCTGTTGAGCGTGCTTTTTTATACGCATAGAATCCAACTTGGGTGATTGCATGGCGCTGGCAAATTTCACCAGTTTTCTGATTCCACTGTTCAGTACCAAACTCAGCCAAAGCATTTTTATATTGCTCATCGCTTGCAGGTTTATGCTCGGCAGTGTGCCCAATCATCCTTTGCAAAATTTGCAACAGTGGCCACCAAAACATCACACTCAATGCGTCCTTTGATTTCTAAATCACTAACATTCGGATATCCGCGCATACCGTATTGAGGGGAGTTTTCATCCCAACCCACGCACCAAATGGTTTTGTTGTCGTCTTGCAAGCAGTTGCCAAGCACGACACCTAAAAAGTTATTCTTGGTGTCGTGCACCAAATCACCATAAGTAGGGTGGGTTTCGCCAAATTTGCTTTTTGCTAGATCACGTTTAGTTTGCTCTGGCATGACTGCTTTTAAATTACTTAGATCAATACCGTTCATTGATCACTCCTGGTAATGTATGAGAGGTTTTCGTCGTTTGGTCCCGAATAGCCATATTGGGTATTGCCATATTCATTGATAATCGAACCACGCCACATGATATGACGGCTTCTACTGCCTACCACTAAATAACTATGCGAGTAACCATAGTGTTTCAAATGTCGGTTGATGTATGCGGTATATCGACAAATAAGCCTAAAGTTTTGCTCTGCCAAAACGTCATCATCTGATGCAAATTCAATAATGCCGCACTTAAGAATTTTAAACTTGCCACCTGTCGCCCAAACATGCGCGCGCCAACCACGAGTTGTTTTAAACTGCTTTTTTCTTGCTTCAACTTGTTCAAAGGTTCGTTGCTCCCAATTGATGAGCCAAAGTCCTTGAAATGTATAGCCGCCCTTTACTCGTTCAAAATATACGCTGCACGTACCTTTATGTTCTTGTTCTTGATATGTTCCACCCATAATGTCAGAACTTTCGAATGCAGCTACGTATAACGATTCGCCTACGCGCAATTGGCGAAGTTTGTTTAATTGGTACATTTCAAAACGTAACGACCTCATCCATTCATGACCATTGATTGTGCGACTCGTTTTATCAATCATTTTTTCCTCGTTTCTATTAAATTAAATCGACCTGGCCCACATAAGGGAGGTATTAGTTTTTCAATCTCCAGCATCACCACCTCCATCACAATTATCGCCTCTAGATCCGCAATCACTCGAGATCGAATCACTGGGAGATAAACTTGAGTCGCCATTAGACAGTTTATTTTTATGCTCATGGCTCGACAAATCTGCGAGAAGTTTGACAATACCCATTGTCACAAGCGAGATTACTACTCCAAATATAATCGTTCCTATATCCAACATCTCAAGCACCTCGCCAATAACGAATACGCCCAGTATCGATGTGCACAAAGTTGTTGTATAAACCCACACCGCCGACTTTGTAGTAAGCAGCCATACGCTGTACTTGCTCTTGCTCCATACCACGAATGTTGATGTCCGCCGCTTGACCGGACAAATGCAAAGAGTTGCGCGCTGCGCCCTCGAGAGCAGCGTTGTGG
>JBIKPB010000132.1:0-5065 GCA_044357705.1 Formosimonas sp.
TTCGTCACCTCAGGTTATCACAGCGCATGTTGTATGGCTTTTTAAATGGTGACATCAATTCAATGCTGTTTAATTTTCGTTATCGCAATCAGATTGCGGGCCCAGCAACCAATGAGCACAAAGGTTTTTTTCTGGGTATGGCGCTAGTGAACTTCAGTGCTTGGCAAATTGGCTGCGTCATTGGTGTGCTGTTTGCCAGTGTGATACCGGCGACATGGGGCTTGGAGTTGGCGGCTGCGCTAACGCTATTGGTGTTGATCATTAAGGGGGTTGAGCATTGGGCAGGTGTTGCGGGCTGTGCAGTTGCTGCTGTGACGGCCGTTTTATTGCAAAGCATGCCTTATAAATTGTGGGTTTTGGTTGCGATTATTGCAGGTGTGGCGGTTGCTTTGATCATTGAGACTGTATTTCCGAATGGCTATTTAAAGTCTAAAAAAGTGGCGCCAATAGAGGAGGGTGTATGAGTTTGTCGGATCATGTTTGGTTGATTGTTGCGATTGCGGGTTTATGTATCGTAACTATTGTGACGCGTTCTTTTTTTCTGCTGACACCTGCTGCGTTCCAGTTCCCTCTCATTATTCAGCGCGCTTTGCGCTATGCGCCTACGGCAGCAATTATGGCGGTCATTGCGCCCAGTGTCTTGATTCAACATAATGTGGTCGATTTTACATGGCATAACAAAGCGTTGATCGCAACGGTCATTGCCAGTGGAGTGTTTGTTTGGCGGCAAAATTTGTTGTTGATGATTGCTGTGGGAATGGCGATTTTTACAGTCTTGCGTTTGTTCACGACAATTTAAGTCGAGTGTTGGTACAAAGTGGTATGTTTGATACCGAAAAAGTGTCACTATCAATCAACCAATTTTTAGAATACATTAAGCCATACTCACTTTAAGGAAATGCCATGTCAGTTAATTTAAACAATCTTTGGATGCCATTTACTGCAAATAAGCAATTTAAAGCGGCGCCACGTCTTTTTGTCAGCGCCAAAGACATGCATTACACAACCGATGACGGTCGTCAGGTATTGGATGCAACGGCGGGTTTGTGGTGTGTCAATGCAGGTCACGGTCGTGCACCGATCGTTCAAGCGATTAAAGACATGGCGGAAACTTTAGATTACGCGCCGATGTTTCAGATGGGGCATCCAAAAGTATTTGAAGCGGCCAGTAAATTGGCTGAAATCACGCCAGCGGGGATGGATAAAATATTCTTTACCAACTCAGGCTCCGAAGCGGTCGATTCCGCTTTAAAAATGGTTTTAACTTATCATCGGGCGCGCGGGGAAGGGCAGCGTACCAAATTCATCGGCCGTGAACGTGGCTATCACGGTGTAGGGTTTGGTGGCATTTCGGTTGGTGGCATTGGCGGCAATCGCAAGCATTTTTCAGCTAATTTGATTCCGGGCGTTGATCATTTACCGCATACACTCAGCATTGAGCACGCGGCCTTCAGCAGGGGTGAACCCGAGTGGGGCGCGCATTTGGCCGATAATCTTGAGAACATCCTCGCTTTGCATGATCCCTCCACCATCGCGGCAGTCATTGTTGAGCCGCTCGCCGGTTCAACTGGCGTGTTGATTCCGCCAAAAGGTTATCTCAAACGTTTGCGTGAGCTCTGTGATAAACATGGTTTATTGTTGATTTTTGATGAAGTGATTACCGGTTTTGGTCGTCTCGGTACACCATTCGCCGCCCAGTATTTTGATGTCACACCCGACATCATGACTTTGGCAAAAGGCTTGAATAACGCTGCAGTACCGATGGGCGCAGTAGTGGCGAAAAACGAAATCTACGACACGGTGGTCAATGCTGCACCGGACAATGCGATTGAGTTTTTTCACGGTTACACTTACTCCGGCCATCCATTAGCAGCAGCGGCTGCTTGCGCGACGCTTGATGTGTATCGTGACGAAAAGTTGTTTGAGCGTGCAGCAAGTTTAGCTGCACACTTTGAAAATGAAATTCACAAGCTCAAAGATTCGCCATTGGTCAAAGACATTCGCAACCTCGGCTTGGTTGGCGGGGTTGAGCTGCATTCTCGTGATGGCGCAATTGGTGCGCGTGCGTATGAGGCATTTTTGAGTTGTTATCATGCAGGTGTATTGGTGCGCTACACGGGCGATATTTTGGCATTTTCACCGCCATTGATTGTGTCTGAGGAGCAAATTGCCACGATTTTTGCCACAGTTGCTGCGGCGTTGAAAGAGGTGGCTTAAGTGTGAGCGCTCCAACTCAATTTATTATCATTGAGGTTGGGTATTTTGTCCTTATTTTTGTATTGTTCATGTATTACTCCTTTATGGTGAATTAAACGCCAAGTCGATTATGATAGTCCTTACCCAGATTATTTAACTTTTTCAAAATGGCTTTAGCGTTGTCCAAGTTGCCCGAAGAAATTGCTTGATCCAATTCACCGAAACCACTTTGCAAGTGTTGCATACCTTGTCGATACATTGCTTGATCAGTTGATGAACCATCCATAGTCATTCGGCTTGCAGCCATACTGCGATCTTTCATGATCGCAGTATATTGTGCTAATTCAGCCATTGAACTGCTGCCGATCGCTCCTCGATATGCTTGGCGCATTTCTTTCATGGTTTGTTTTAAGCCACCTGCATAAGCAGGCGCACTCATCAAGCCTGCACCCAAAGCGCCTAAGCATAATACAGACATAATACGGCGATTCAATGATTTCATGGATAAACTCCTAAAGGTTGAGGTGGAAACGTTTGCATTAGATCAAGTGAACATTAAGTGAACATTAATTTCACAATATTTTTTAAAAGCACTTATCGTCATAACAAGACGTTTAACGAATAGGAGGATTGAATGCGACATATCGAACGACATAAAACCCATCGCATTGGTTGGTTGCGTGCCGCTGTTTTAGGGGCTAATGATGGTATTGTCTCAACAGCCAGCCTGATTTTGGGTGTTGCCGCTGCGGGGGCAAATCAAGAAAGCATCTTAATTGCGGGGGCCGCGGGTCTTATGGCTGGCGCCATGTCGATGGCCGCCGGCGAATACGTCTCGGTTAGTTCTCAGGCCGATACAGAAAATGCAGATTTGGCGCGAGAGCGCGAAGAGTTGGCAAACAAATCGGTACAGGAACATGCTGAGTTGACTGGTATTTATATTGAGCGTGGCTTGAGTCAAGATTTGGCAAAGCAGGTTGCGACACAATTAATGGAGCACGATGCGCTCGGAGCACACAGTCGCGATGAGTTGGGTATTTCAGAGACTTTAGCCGCACGGCCGATTCAAGCTGCATTGGCTTCGGCGGCAACTTTTTCGGTCGGTGCAATTTTGCCACTCATTGTGGTTATGCTAACACCTCAATCAGCCCTGATGTGGACTGTAGCGTGTAGTTCGCTTTTATTCTTGGCTGTATTAGGTTCATTATCAGCGTCGGCAGGTGGTTCGTCGGTTTGGTTGGCAGCCAAGCGCGTTACTTTTTGGGGTGCACTGGCAATGGCTTTGACGACAGGGGTCGGGGCTCTTTTTGGAGTGACTGCATGAGGGTATTCACAGATCAATCTTGGTTTTGAGGCTCTCATTGAGAGCAATGAATTGATTGTGAGTCTGTTTATTGATTACAAATACTGATGGTTAGTATTTGTAATATCAGCCATCAGTTGTGAATCAATTTCAATTTAATCTTCAATGAGCGATTACCTTGATTTGAAATATGGCTGCGATGCCCCATGTAAAAACCTAACTGAAGAGCGCATTGTTCAAAAGGTCGTTTGCTATGCTGATTTCCTCGGCACTACCATGCACCATGAGCACGTATTAATCAGATTTGATGGCTGATTCATACTTAATCACTTGGTCATGTGATGCCCCAGTTTACTTAGCGCATCACCTAAGGCGCTGAGGCCGCCAACGACAACTGCACCTTCTAGTGCGCTTATCAGTGCCGCTACAATTGATCCAGCCATCGCGACTGGTCCGACAACTGGCAATAAAAATACAACAGGTTCTAAAAGTAATCCCCATATCCCGCCCCAAAAAACGCCTACGCCGCCCCATGCTTTGATGCGGTCACCAAGGCCATAAAAACCAATCGCATGTTCTTCGGTATGATATCCCTTACCAATACCATTCCAAAACATTTTCGGCAGAACGTGCAATATCCGCATCATTATGTTGACTTGAGTTGGGAAGTGCGATATCAATTTCCACAGCTAATGCTTTCACGCCAGAGACTCTTATAAGCGAAGAATGAGAATGCGATAAAATTATTGCAAAAGAAAAAACTCTGCTGTTGGTGGCTCAAAAAGAAAAGCAATCGACTGTAGTTTTCTGTTTGGCGAAATCTCATGTGTATTTATAAGGATATACTTAATGAAGTTTTTGGCAAATATATCCATGCTCCTTCAGTATGGTGTGTATAGTTCATTAGCATAAAAAGCGGTCAATGCTGGAGTTACCGCGACAAAAGTTCGAGCAAGTCTGATGATGACGGACCTACTGTTGTTTTTTAAATGAAATATCTATCATTACATGATATTTTTTATTTTTCATTATCAATTAAGATTTAATTTTAGTATAATTACTGCTAGTAATTAAGCAATCCTTATGTAAAAGCAATATTCGAGTAAATTTATATTATTTTTAAACTACCGCATGAGCCATTTGTAATCCCCTGATCTGCACTCATTTCAACGGACAGTTTAAACAGCGTTTTCAGTACTGCAATTTAAAGGTTTACCGGACTTTTATCGCCCAACGTTGAGTGCTTATTGTAATAAGCCTCGATAAACCAGAAGAATCAAATCAACCACAAAAAGGTAAATATTATGAATAAAGTTTATAACATTGTTTGGAACTCATCGACCAGTCAGTGGACGGTCGCATCGGAGTTGGCCAAGGCACAAGGTACTGCGCACAGTCAAAGTGTTTCTAAATTATCCAATCCAATCACTTTAAACCAAACAAATACCACTCACAAACTCAATCGATTGGCTGCAGCAGTGGGCTTGGCAGTCATCGCAACACTCGGTTCATCGTTTGTCGCGACACAAGCTATGGCTGCTGAATGTTCTGGCGTGGTCAATAGTT